>NZ_SMKS01000047.1:0-46440 GCF_004348435.1 Saccharopolyspora terrae
GTCGAACCCTCGTCACGGGGGTGTCGGAGATCTAGGGTGGGCGGGTGTTCACGACTCGCCCGGAGCTCGCCGGTACTCATGGGATGGTCGCCTCGACGCACTGGCTCGCCTCGGCGGCGGGGATGGCGGTGCTGGAGGACGATGGGAACGCCTTCGACGCGGCCGTGGCGGCCGGGTTCGTGCTGCAGGTCGTCGAACCGCACCTCAACGGGCCGGGTGGTGAGGTCCCGGCGCTGTTCGCCACCGCCGCCGACCCGCGACCGCGCGCGCTGTGCGGGCAGGGACCGGCGCCGTCCGGGGCGACGATCGAGCACTACCGCGACGAACTCGGCCTCGACCTGATCCCGGGCACGGGACTGCTGGCCACCACGGTGCCCGGCGCCTGGGACGGCTGGCTGACGCTGCTGCGCGACCACGGCACCAAGACGCTGCGCGAGGTGCTGACCTACGCGATCGGCTACGCGCGCGGCGGATGTCCGATCGTGCCGCGCATCAGCGACACCATCGGCCTGGTCGCCGACATGTTCCGGCAGCACTGGCCGACCTCGGCGCAGCGCTGGCTCGACGCCGGCGGCTCGGTGCCGGAACCGGGTTCCGTGGTGCGCAATCCCGTGCTCGCCGACACCTGGGAGCGGCTGCTGTCCGAGGCCGAGTCGGTGACCGGCCGGGAGGCGCAGATCGACGCCGGGCGCCGGGCGTGGTCGCAGGGGTTCGTGGCCGAAGCCGTCGAGAAGTTCGCGCGGATCC
Source organism: Saccharopolyspora terrae (assembly GCF_004348435.1). Taxonomy (NCBI): domain Bacteria; kingdom Bacillati; phylum Actinomycetota; class Actinomycetes; order Pseudonocardiales; family Pseudonocardiaceae; genus Saccharopolyspora; species Saccharopolyspora terrae. Next base: position 748 of record NZ_SMKS01000047.1, read on the forward strand.
CGCACCGGGACAACTCGGGCCGCGATCACGCGGGCGTGCTCACCGCGCAGGACATGGCGGAGTTCGAGACGACCTACGAGCAGCCGCTGACCGTCGACCTGCCGGGCGGATGGACGCTGGCGAAGTTCGGCATCTGGTCGCAGGGACCGGCGCTCGCCCAGCAGCTGAAGCTGCTGGAAGGCCTCCCGGTGTCCTACGTGGACGGTGTTCCGCCGGTCGACGTGGTGCACGCGGCGGTGGAGGCCACCAAGCTCGCGTTCGCCGACCGCGAAGCGTGGTACGGCGACTCCGCCGACCCCGGTGTGCTCGCCGACCTCGTCTCCGACGAGTACGCCGCGCAACGCCGGGACCTGATCGGCGCGACGGCGTCGCTGGACCTGCGGCCCGGTTCGCCCGGCGGACGCACGCCCGGGTTACCGGCGTTCGTCGCCGAGAGCCGCGGCGTCGGCGGGCTGTCGGATCCGAGCGGTGTCGGCATCGGCGAGCCGACCGTGCTGCCCAACGGGGAGAGCCGCGGCGACACGGTGCACATCGACGTCGTGGACCGCTGGGGAAACATGATCTCGGCGACCCCGTCCGGCGGGTGGTTGCAGTCCTCGCCGACCATCCCCGAACTCGGGTTCTGCCTGGGCAGTCGCGCCCAGATGTTCTGGCTGGAGGAGGGGCTGCCGAACTCGTTGGTGCCGGGCAAGCGCCCGCGCATCACGTTGAGCCCGTCGCTGGCGCTGCGCGGCGGCGTTCCCGCGCTGGCCTTCGGGACCCCCGGCGGGGACCAGCAGGACCAGTGGCAGCTGTGCTTCTGGCTGGCCCACGTCCACGGCGGGCTCGACCTGCAGGCCGCCATCGACGCCCCCGCCTGGCACAGCACCGCGTTCCCCCGCTCGTTCTACCCGCGCGAGTGGGAACCCGGTGCTGTGGCGGTGGAATCCCGCCTCGGTGCCGACACCATCGCCGCGCTGGAATCCCGGGGACACCTGGTGGAGGACAACGGCCCGTGGTCCCTCGGCCGCCTCTCCGCGGTGTCCAGGGATCCGGAGTCGGGCCTGCTCAAGGCCGCCGCCAACCCGCGCGGTGCCCAGGGGTACGCGGCGGGCCGCTGAGCTCACGCGGCCGGGAGGGTGGTCCCGAGCAGCAGCATCCGCAGGGTTCGCGCGGTCGCGTCGGTGATGAGCGCCGGTGCTCTGGTGATGGCGTCGGGCAGCGCCACCGGACCGGTGAGGATTCCGGTGATGGCGTCGATCCCGTGCTCGTAGCTGGTGTCGGCGCCCGGCCCGATGGTGCCGCACAGCGCGATGACCGGTTTGCCGTGCCGCTTGGCGCGGCGCGCGACCTCGGTGGGGATCTTGCCGAGCGCGGTGGACGCGTCGATGGCGCCCTCGGCGGTGATCACCAGATCGGCGGTGCGCAGCCGCTGCTCCAGATCGGTGCTGGTCAGGAACACGTCGAAGCGGGATTCCAGGCGCGCTCCGAGGACTCCGGCGAGCCCGGCGGCCAGTCCGCCCGAGGCACCGGCGCCGGGCAGCTCGGCCAGGTCGGGGTCCAGCAGCCGCGCCCAGTTCGACATCGCCGAGGACAGCAGCTCGACGTCCTGCGCCGAAGCGCCCTTCTGCGGGCCGTAGCGGCGGGCCACCCCGTCCGGACCGCACAGCGCGTTGCGCGGGTTGACCGCGACCGTCATGTCCACTTCGGACAACCGGGGGTCGAGGCCGGAGGCGTCGACGCGGTGGGCGCGCAGCAGCTCAGCGCCACCGGGCCCGATCTCCCGGCCGGCTTCGTCGGTGATCCGCACGCCCAGCGCCTGCAGCGCTCCGGCGCCGCCGTCGCAGATGCCCGAGTCGCCGCAGCCGACGACGACGTGCCGAGCGCCGGTTTCCAGCGCCGCGCGGATCAGCTCGCCGACGCCCCGGCTCGTGGTGCGGCCGGGATCGCGTCTGCTGGGCGGGACGAGCGATAAGCCCGCCGCGGCGGCCATCTCGACGAACGCGGTGTCGTCGTCGAGCAGCGCGAAGTGGGCCGTGACCGGATCGCCGATCGGACCGGTGACGGTCACCGGCACGAGCGTGCCGCCGGTGGCGCGGGCGAGCAGCCGGGCCGAACCCTCGCCGCCGTCGATCAGCGGCACGGTGTCGACCACGCTTCCGGGGATGACCCGACGGATGCCCGCCTGGATGGCGTCGGCGACCTGCTCAGCGTCCAGGCATTCCTTGAAACCGCTCGGCGCGACGACGATGCGGAACATTTCTTTCCTCCACGGTGGACTAGACGGACAAACCCAGCAGGGGCCAGACGAGCAGGGAGAACAGCAGCACGAGCGCGGCCGTCAGCGGCCCCAGGACGACGGCGAGCCTGCGCAGCTCGCGCGGCTCGTAGTGCTCGGCGAACATCGCGAGGGGCTTCGCCGAGGACGGCAGCGTGTGGCAGAAGCCGGCCGCCGCGGTCGAGGCGAACGCCACCGCCATCGGGTTGGCCCCGACGGCCAGCGCCGCGGGCACCAGCAGCGGGATCAGCACCGCCGACCGCGCCGACCGGGACGCGACCAGCAGGTGCAGCGCGGTGCTCAGCGCCACGACCGCGACCAGCAGCGTCACCGGGCTGTCGCCGACCAGCGCGTGACCGGCGATCCAGCTCGCCGCACCGGAGTCGGTCAGCGCGGTGCCCAGCGCACCGGTCGCGGCCATGAACAGCAGCAGCGACCAGGGGATCTCGCCGACGGCCGCCTTCATCGGCACGGTCCCGAAGCGGGGAGAGGTGACCAGCAGCGCCGCGCCCAGGGCGATCAGCGCGGGCGGCAGCCCGTGCCAGGATTCGGTGCTCCACAGCAGCACCACGACCCCCAGCAGCGCTCCGGTGCGGATCTCGGCCGGCCGCATCCGCTCGGGCACGTCCAGCTGGGCGCGCAGCTCGGCCACGTCCACGCGCAGCGGTGTCCGCCGGTCCGCACCGCCGGTCCGCAGCACCAGTTCGGCGGCCAGGTGCGAGCTGACCAGCGCGAACGGCAGTCCCCAGCACAGCCACCAGCCGAACGGGATGCCTTCGCCGGTGGTCGCCGCGAGCACCTGGCTGGTGATCAGGTGCGCTCCGGCGCCGGTGAGGGTGGCGACGGCGGACAGCAGGATCACCACCGGCACCAGCAGGCCGACGGTCCGGACCAACCGGTCCGGCAGGGCGGACGCCAGCCCCCGGTGCAGCGGCACGGCCATCGCGGCCCGGCCGCTGGTGCTGGGGATCAGCAGCGCGGTGCCGACCAGGCCGAGCGTGAGCAGGTGGCACAGCGACCGGGGCGATCGCGCCCGGCCGGCCAGTCCGAGGGCCAGCCGCGCGGGCAGTCCGGTCCGGTTGATCCCGGCGGCCAGCATGAACGCGGCCACCAGCAGCCAGATCTGGTCCTCGCCGAGCGCGGCGAACAGCCGCTCGGACTCCAGCACCCCGAGCACCGCGAGCACGGCGGCGGCCAGCAGCGCGACGAAGGTGTCGTCGACCTTCGCGCGCGTCCACCCGATGACGGCCGCGCCGAACACCACCAGCGTCAGCACCGCGTCGCGGCTCAGCGACCCGTCGAGCCCTTGGGCCGGGACGGTGAGCACGGCCAGGACCCCGAAGACGCCGACGCCGGCGAGGGTGAACGCCACGGCCCATCCCCACCCGGCGACCGGGTCTGCTTCCACGCTGTTGACCTGCACGAGGAAGACTCTCCGGGGTGGGCCTGAGACTTCCGTGAACCTCCGGTGAGAGCGCCTTCATCCAGGGTTTTCCACAAGCCTGTGGATGAAGTTATCCACAGGGCTGTGAGCTGCGCTGATAGGCACGCTCAGGCGTGGTTATGCACAGTTGTGGACAGACTTATCCACAACTGTGCACATCCGTCAGCGGCGCAGGCTCACCAGCACCAGCGCGAGACCGATCAACCCGATCCCGCACCACGCGCCCAGGCCGAGCCGCTCACCGACGACCAGCACGCCCAGCAGCGCCGCGACCAGCGGCTCCAGCAGGCTCAACGTGGTCGCCACGGTGGTGGAGGTGCGTCGCAGCCCGGCGCCGAAGAGCACGTAGGCCAGGCACATCGGCACCACCGCCAGGTACCCGGCCACCACCAGCCCGGAGGCCGAGGACAGCAGCGGGCCACCGGTGAAGGCCAGCACCGGCAGCAGCACCAGCGCTCCGGTCCCGAACAGCGCGCCCATGACGGCGCGGGAACGGCAACCGCGCCGCATCAACCGCGTCGCGGTCCACGAGTAGCCGACGTAGGCGGCGCCACCGAGCAGTCCGAGCAGCGACCCGAGCACAGTGGAGGTCGAGTCCGCGCCTGAATCGCCACCGGTGATCAGCACCAGCCCGAGCACGGCCAGCGACGCCGCACCGGCCCACCGGAGATCCAGCCGGATCCCGTCGGCGACCCTCTCCAGCACCGCCGCGAACAACGGCGCCGAACCCAGCGTCACCACGGTTCCCACGGCGACCCCGGCCAGATCCATCGACGAGTAGAACGCCAGCGGGTACACCGCCACCGACAACCCGCCCACGACCAGCGACGACCCGCCGGAACGCACCACGGCCAACGCTGACCGGCCACCGATGAGCAGCAAGAACAACCCACCGATACCCATGGTCGCGGCACCGATGGACAACGGGCTGGCGGCATCGGGAGCGAAGCTCGCCGCCGTCCCGGTGGTGCCCCACAGCGCCGCGGCCAGCAGCACGGGCAACGGCCCGAGCAGGAACGCGCGCCGGCCCGACACCGAGACGGCCTCAACAGACTCAACGGACAAGATGAACTCTTCCCCTCGAACGACCAGGACGCGTCGAACGGGAGGCGCCTACCCGAGCGAGAACCCGACGATTCTCACCGGAATCGTCGTGGAGGAACTGCGCCGCCCGTCAGCGGGCCGGCGGCGGGGTGACGCGGTGGAAGTAGGAGTTCACGGCCGACACCCTAGCCGCCGAGCCGGTAGCCCATGCCGCGCACGGTTCCGATGTGGCCGTTGCCGATCTTGCGGCGCAGCGCGCGGACGTAGACGTCGACGACGTTGGAACCGGGGTCGAAGTCGTAGCCCCAGACGTGGGAGAGGATCTGCTCGCGGCTGAGCACCTGGCCGGGATGCCGCAGGAACAGCTCCAGCAGCGAGAACTCGCGCGCCGTCAGGTCCACCGTGCCCGTGGGCACCTGGGCGCGGCGGGTGCGCAGGTCCAGCGACAGCTCCCCGTCGCGCAGCACCGTGATCTCCTCGGCCCGCTCCGCCGAGCGCAGCCGCAGCCGGATGCGGGCCAGCAGCTCCTCGAAGCGGAACGGCTTGGTCATGTAGTCGTCCGCGCCGCCCTCCAGACCGGCGACCGTGTCGTGCACGGTGTCGCGCGCGGTGAGGATGACCACCGGCAGCGTCGCCCTCTTCGCGCGCACCTCGCGCAGCACCGCGAACCCGTCGCGGCCGGGAAGCCCCAGGTCCAGCACGGCCAGGTCGTACCCGCCGTCGACCAGGTGGTGCAGCGCGGTGTCCCCGTCGGCGACGACGGTGGTGGTGAACCCGTTGGCGCGCAGGCCCTTCTCGATGAACGCCGCGATGCGCTCCTCGTCCTCGACGATCAGGATCTTGCTCATGCCTCGTCTCCCGTGGTCTTCGCGGGCAGTTCCAGCCGGAAGGTCGCTCCCGAGCCGGGCGCGGAGCGGACCACGACCCGGCCGTGGTGCGCGTCGGCGATCGCCCGGACGATCGCCAAGCCCAGCCCGGCCCCGCCCTTGCGGCCGCTGCCGTGGCTGAAGCGCTCGAAGATCTTCTCCACCTCGCCAGGATCGACGCCCGGCCCCTCGTCGCTGACCCACAGCTCGACGGTGCCGTCGCCGACGGCGGAGCCGATGCGGATCGTCGACCCGGGCGAGGTGTGCTGCACCGCGTTCTGCGCCAGCTGCACCATCGCCTGGGTGATCCGCTGCCCGTCGAGCGAGAACTCGCCTTCGCCCATCTCCGCCAGCACCCACCGCCGGTCGCCCAGCGACCGCACCTTCGCGTCGATGTCGCTGGTCAGCTCGGCCAGCGACACCTCGGTGGGGGAGACGAAGTCCGGCCGGTCGGCCTTGGCCAGCACCAGCAGGTCGTTGACGATCCGCGTCATCCGGTCCAGCTCGTCGGTGCACAGCCGCACCACCTCGTCGCGCTCGGCGGGATCGACGCCGATCAGCTCCAGGTTGCCGCGCACGATCGTGATCGGGGTGCGCAGCTCGTGGCCGGCGTCGTCGACGAACTGCCGCTGGATGCGGAACGCGTCCTCCAGCCGGTCCAGCATCGCGTTGAACTGGTCGGCCAGCGCGGCGATGTCGTCGCGGCCCTCCACCGGGATGCGCCTGGTCAGGTCGTGCTCGGTGATCTCGGCGGCGGCCTGCCGCACGGCCCGCACCGGCGCCAGGATCAATCCGGCCACCACCCAGGCGATCAACGCGGCCAGCACCACGCCCAGGGCGCTGACCAGCAGCAGGACCCGGACGCTGCGGTCGACCTCGGCGGTCTCGGCGGCGATGTGGTGCTCGACGACGAACCAGGCGCTGCCGCCCTGCGCGGTCTCGGCGCGCACCTTCACCCAGCGCACCGGGCCGGCCGCGGTGTCCAGATCGCCGTGCGCTCGCGGGTCGTCGATGATCCGCTGCAGCACCGCCCGGTCGTGCGCGACGGCCTTGATCGGCTCGGTCTGCTCCTGCGAGACGACGCCGAGACCGCCCGCGACCGGCCACGCGCCGATCAGCGCCTCGTCGGTGTCCGGGTACTGGTGGCCGAGGTAGTTGTGCAGCAGCGTTCCCGGGTCGCCCAGCATCCGGCCGCTGACCGGGTCCTGCCCGTTCTCGGCGAAGGCCACGAACTCCTTCGCCTCCTGCTCCAGCGAGTTGGTGACCCGGCGGTCGACCTCGTCGTGCAGGTACTCGCGGACGATCACGATGACCGTCAGCAGCACCAGGACCAGCACCAGCAGCAGCCAGCCCATGATCTGGGCCCGGGCGGGCACGCGGGTGCCGCGGCGACCGCCGAGCCTGGTGAGCGGGCGGGTGGGCAGATCAGTCGTCATGGCCGTCCGTCGCGTCATCGTCGTCGTCATCGTTGGGCGCGGGCGGCGGCAGCTCGGCGGGCGGCGGCAGCTCGGCCGGCGGGGGCGGCGCGTCGGACGGACCGGGGACGACGGGCACCGGCACGTCCGCCGACGGTCCGGGGCTGCTCGGGCTGGGCGTGCTACCGACGCGCACGCTCTCCGGGATCTCGGGCGAGCGCGCCCCGCCGGTCAGCGCGAAGCTGATCAGCACGGCGACGATGGGCAGTGCGAGGGCCGCGAGCAGCAGGACTCCCCGGGGAACGGAACGCATGGACCCACTCTGACCTCTCGGGGACAACCGCAGGTGAAACCGGGATGAGAAGGTCCTCATGTTCCTCTCCCGAACCGGCCGCAGCAGCCTGCCGAGGGGCGATAACCTGCGAGCGGATTCACAACTCGGTGAGGGGCGCATGGACGAGCGGCTGATCGACTGGACCGGGGAGCGCTGCGTTCCCTGGACCGAAGACGTGCAGGTGGTTTACGAGCACTACCACCGGTACGCCCTGGCAGCCCCGTTCGCGCGGGGCAAGCGGGTCCTCGACCTCGCCTGCGGCGAGGGCTACGGCGCCGCGCTGCTGGCCGCCGGGGGAGCCGAGGTCGTCGGCGTCGACATCGACGAGCGGACCATCGCGCACGCCCGGCACAACTACGCGGGCCGCGACGTCAGCTTCGAGGTGGGTTCGATCACCGACCCCGACCTGCTCGCCGACGCCAAGCCGTTCGACGTCGTGGTGTGCTTCGAGGCCATCGAGCACGTCTCCGACCACGCGGCGGTGCTGCGGCTGGTCCGGTCGCGGATGAAGCAGGGCGGGCTGTTCCTGTCCAGCACCCCCGACACCGCCGTCTACAGCCACGAGCACGGCAACGACAACCCGTTCCACGTCAAGGAGCTCAGCGCCCGCGAGTACGAGTCGATGCTGGAGGAGTCCTTCCGGCACGTGGCGGTGCTCAAGCAGAACGTCACCGTCGGATCGCTGGTGGTGCCCGCCGACCACGGCGACCGCGACACCGCGATCGAAGGCGTCCGGCTGCAGACCATCGAGCGCAACGAGGCCGGCGACTGGGCGGTCAGCCAGGGCGTCCCGCACACCTACCTGCTGGGCGTGGCCTCCGACAAGCACCTGCCGAAGCTCCCCGCGGCGGCGGTGCTCACCGACGCGAAGCTGACCCTGGCCCGCGCGGGCGACACGGCCGCGCTGATCGAGCAGCGCGACGAAGCGGTCGCCGACGTGGCCAAGCTCAACGAGCTCTACCAGCGCAGTCGCGGCGAGGCCGAGGAGCTCAAGGGCGCCATCGCGCGGCTGGAGGAGCTGCGCAAGTCCGAGGAGCAGCGCGCCGACGTCCACCACCGGGAGCTCGCCGAACTCCGCGAGCAGCTGCGCGAACGCGGCCTGCAGGCGCAGCGCGACGCCGCCCGCGTGGAGTGGCTGCGCGACACCGCCGCCCGACTCGAGAGCAAGCTCGCCGACGCCGAGAGCCGCGCGGAGCGGCTCACCGCCGAGAACGCGGAGCTGTCGGCGCAGAACTCGGCGCTGGTGCAGCGCGCGGTCGGCAAGTACCGCCAGGTCGTCGAGCGGGTCGCCCCGCGCGGCACCACCCGTCGCGACGCCTACGAGATCGCGCTGGGCCGCAAGCCCGGCGTCCCGGCGGTAGCCGAGCAGGCCGAGACCGGGCCTCTGCCGGTGCCCTTCAGCGATGCGCCGCTGGTCAGCGTGATCGTTCCGGTGCACGGCAAGTGGTCCTACACCCGCCAGTGCCTGCGGTTCCTCGGCGGCCACCTGGTGTCGGTGCCGTTCGAGGTGATCGTCGTCGACGACGCCTCACCGGACGACAGCGCCGAGAAGCTCGCCGCCTGCGAGGGAGTGCGGTTGGTGCGGGCCGAGCGCAACCTCGGGTTCATCGGCGCCTGCAACCTCGGCGCCGAGCACGCGCGCGGCGAGTACCTGTTCTTCCTCAACAACGACGCCGAGGTCACCGAGTCCTGGCTGGACGTCCTGGTCGACACCATCACCTCCGATCCCCGGATCGGGATGGTCGGCGCCAAGCTGGTGTACCCGGACGGGCGGCTGCAGGAGTGCGGCGGCATCGTCTGGGCCGACGGCACCGGCTGGAACTACGGGAGGGGGACGGACGGCAGCGGCGCGGAGTTCAACGTGCTGCGCGACGTCGACTACTGCTCCGGCGCGGCGATCCTGGTGCGCGAGGAGCTGTTCCGCCAGGTCGGCGGCTTCGACACGAGGTTCGCGCCCGCGTACTACGAGGACACCGACCTGGCGTTCGCGATCCGCGCCGCCGGCTACCGCACCGTCGTGCAGCCCAAGGCCGTGGTCGTGCACCACGAAGGCGTCTCCAACGGCACCGACATCGGTTCCGGGGTGAAGAAGCACCAGGAGCTCAACCGGCAGGTCTTCGCCGAGAAGTGGGCGGACGTGCTGCGCGCCGAGCACCTCCCGGAGGCGTCTCCGCGCAACCTGTGGCTGGCGCGCCAGCGCGGCGCGCGCGGTCACCACGGGCCGATCGTGCTGGTCAAGGACCACCAGGTGCCGCGACCGGACTTCGACTCGGGTTCGGTGCGGATCTTCCGGGTGCTGCAGCAGCTGGTGGAGCTGGGGTACCGGGTGGTGTTCTTCCCCGCCAACCACGCGCCGCTGCAGCCCTACACCGAGAACCTGCAGCAGATCGGCGTGACGGTGCTGCCGCAGCCGGAGCTCCAGCAGGCGTTCCTGCACGAGGCCGGGTCGGAGATCTCCCTCGCGCTGCTGTCGCGCCCGCAGGTCGCGTGGAGCCTGGTCGAGGAGCTGCGCACCCGCGCACCGCAGGCCGTCATCGCCTACGACACCGTCGACGTGCACTTCCTGCGGCTGGAGCGGGAGGCCGAGCTCGCCGAGCGGCAGGGCAAGACCGACCGCGCGGAGGCGCTGCGCCGCAAGGCGTTCGCGTCCAAGCAGATGGAACTGGGCCTGACCAGGGCCTGCGACGTGACGCTGGTGGTCTCCGAGACCGAGCGCACGCTGCTGGGCGAGCTGGTGCCCGAGGCCGACGTGCGGGTGCTGTCCAACGTGCACGAGATCGACCGCGCGCCCGTGCACGTCGAGGGGCGCCGCGACGTGATGTTCGTCGGCAGCTTCGACCACCCGCCGAACGTGGACGCGGCTCGCTGGGCCGCCCGCGAGATCATGCCGCTGGTCCGCGAACAGTGCCCGGACGCGGTCCTGCACGTCATCGGCAGCAACCCGACCGACGAGGTCCGCGCCCTGCAGGGGCCGGGGGTCGAGGTGCACGGCTGGGTCGAGTCGCTGGAGCCGCACTACGCGCAGGCCCGGGTCACGATCGCACCGCTGCGCTTCGGCGCGGGGGTGAAGGGCAAGGTCGGCGAGAGCCTCGCGGTCGGCGTCCCGGTGGTGGGCACCTCGGTCGCGATCGAGGGCATGCACCTCAAGCCGGGGCAGGACGTCCTGGTCGCCGACGACGAGGAGTCCTTCTCCGTCGCGGTGACCCGGCTCCTCACCGAGGACGAGACCTGGTCGGCCCTCGCCGAATCGGGTCGCACCGCCATCGAGGCCCAGTTCGGCCCGGCGGCGTCGCGAACGGCGCTCCAGTCGCTGCTCACCAAGCTCGACACCTGACCCGGAGTCGCGCCTGAGCAAGAAGAACGGCCGCTCACCTCGGAGTTCGAGGGGAGCGGCCGTTCCCGCGCTGCGGGTTATCCGGTGACCGTGGGCGGCGTCTGAGCGAGCTGCTGGTCGAGGACGGCCTTGAAGGACTGCTGGGCCGCGTCCTTCTGCTCCGGCGGGCCGCTGACGTCGATGATCACCGCGTAGTTGTGCGCCACGTAGGCGGTGCGGAACGTCGCGCCCGTGGAGACCACCGAAACGCCCTGGTAGGACAGGTCTTTTATCTCGGAGAGGCCCTGCTGCGCGGCCAGGTACTTCTCGACGACGGTCTGGGCGGCGTTGGTGTCGGGCATCTTCAGCGCGAGCAGCGTCGTTTTCGGCTGCGCGCCTTCGGTGCCGTTGAACCAGCCCTCGACCAGGCCGTTCTGGAACGCGGTGTCGAGCACGGTCTTCGGCTGCAGCAGTCCGCCCTTGGCGCCCTGCAGGTTGGGCAGGTCCAGCAGCCCGACCCACGGGTGCGCCGGGCCGTTCGCTGCCACCAGCACCTCCTGCGTCGTCGCCGGCGGCGCCTTGGCCGCGGGCGGTGCCGGCAGCTGCGAGGTGGTCGGCGCGGGCGGCGGGGGAGCGGCGGTCTCGCCCTCGGGCTGGCCACCGCCGCTGCTGCTGGTGAAGTAGAAGACCACCGCGACGATCACGACGACCAGCAGCACGGCACCGATGGACAGACCGGCGATCAGCTTGCCCTTGCCGGACTTGCCCGCGGATTCGAAGACCTCCGGGCCCTGCCGCATCCAGGACGCCTCGCCGGAGTCGCCGGAGCCGGGCAGGTCATCGCCCCACGGCGTGCCGGTGGTCTCCACCGGGCCCCAACCCTGCGGGCCCTGCTGCTGACCGGCCCACGGCGGCTGCGACTGGCCCCACTGCTGTTGCTGCTGCGGGGTTTGCGGCACGCTGACGATCTGGGTGCTGTTGGAGTCCGCGGGCGGCTGCTGCTGTTGCTGCTGGTGGAACGGGTTCGGCACGACCTGCGTGGCGTCGTCGCCACCCTGCTGCGGCTGCTGCTTGGCGGCGTCGCCCCAGCTGAACGCGGGCGGGAACGGGCTCGACGGCTGCTGTTGCTGCGGGGCGGGCTGCTGCTGCGGGAACCCCCCGGACGAGGGATCAGCCTGTTGTGTCTGGTCCTGCTGCGGGAACCCGTCCGGGTTCGACTGCGGTGGCCCGGTCTGGCCGCCCTGCGCCCTGCCCAGCACGGTGTCCCTGCGCTGTCGGTACTCTTCGGCGGAAATTCGTCCCGCCGCGAGTTCGGCGTCGAGGTTCTGCAACTCGTCTTGCCAGGTCACCGATAGCGCCCTTTCCGGATTTCCATGAACGCCGCTGCTGCGAACGACGCCATTCTGGCACTGGGCGACACGTTCGCGGTGCACCGGCCGAATAACGATACGGTCTGCGGTCTGGTCCGGACGGGTGTCCGGGTTGTAAAGGGTCCCGAACCGCGGGGGCCCCGGCTAGGCTACGCAGCGTTGACGTCCGAGTCGGGCGCGAATCGATGGGGTGATCCGGGTTGAGTGTTGCGCGCGTCGTGCACGCTCGCCCTGAGTTGTTCGCCGCCCCGAACCACGGCTTCGCCTGGATCCGCATGATCGGTGCGCTGCTGGTCATCTACGGTCACAGCTCCCCGCTGGTGGGCAGCGGCGAGCTGTTCCCGCCGGAATGGCCGGTGCAGCCCGACGAGGGCGTGCTGATGGGGTTCTTCGCGCTCAGCGGTTTCCAGATCACCGAGAGCTGGATGCGCGATCCGCACGCGCTGCGCTTCGCGGTCAAGCGGGTGCTGCGGCTGTGGCCGCCGATGCTCACGGTGTCGGTCGGCATGGCCCTGATCGTCGGACCGATGATCACCACGCTGCCGCTCGGCGAGTACTTCCGCGCGCACGAAACCTGGGGCTACATAGTCAACAACGCGGGTCTGCTGACGTTGCGGCACGACCTGCCGGGGGTTTTCGAGGACAACCCGTGGCCGGACGCGGTCAACGGCTCGCTGTGGACGCTGCCGATGGAGCTGCTGGCCTACGGCGGCCTGTTCGCGCTGCTGCTGCTGGGCACGGCCAAGAAGGACTTCCGCTGGTTGACGGTGGTCGCGCTGATCGGCCTGATCGCCTGGGACCGGCACCTGGAGCAGACCCCGGGCGCGGAGTCGGCGGGTTCGCTGCTGAGCGTTCCGGTCGAGTCGCTGGTGGCGTTCCTGGTGGCCTTCGCGCTGGGCGTGCTGCTGAACCTCTACCGGATCCCGCTGTCGCCGCTGGCCGCGGGCGCGGGCCTGGTCGTGCTGGTGGTGATGGGCAACAACATCACCGCCTCGGCGTTCATGGCCTTCGCGGTCAGCTACGCGGTGATCGTGGCGGGGCACTTCTGGCCGGCACGGCTGACGGTTCCGGGAGTGTGGGTCAACGGCAGCTACGGCGTGTACGTCTGGGGTTTCCCGGTGCAGCAGCTGCTGGCGATGGCCGGGATCGGTGACCAGTGGCTCATGCTGCTCTGCGCCGCTCCGATCGCCTACGTCCTGGGCACCCTGTCGTGGAAGTACGTCGAGGACCCCACGATGCGGCTGCGCCACCTTCTCGACCCCGCGCCTGCGAAGAAGCGCGAACCGGACCCCGTTCCCGAGGACGTCCCGACCGAGAAGTCCCTGCCCCTGCCCGAACCGGCGGTTCCGAGGGCACCGGAGAGGCCCGAGCGCCCGCGGCACGCGTCGCCGCGCCCGCCGGTGGGCGGTGCGCAGCGGCCGGTCGGGCCACCGCCGGGCCGGGCGTTCCCGCCGGACCGGGGATTCCCGCGTCGCCTGCCGCCGGAGGAGTCGCCGTTGTCGCGGCGGCTGTCCGGTGAGATCGACGAGCCGCCGCAGGGCAGGCACGCGCGCCGGCCGATGCCGCCGGAGGCGGGGCGCCGCGGCGATCCCAACCGGCTGGATCGCCGGTGACCACCGCGTACCCTGGAAACATGTTCGGTGCGAAGCTGAAGATGATCGACCCGTCGTCGGCGCTGCCCGGCCGTGACACGCCGATGCCGGTGGACGAGCGGCACGCGGTGTTCCCGGAGCGTCGCATCGTTCCGCCGTTCCCGGAGGGCCTGGCCACCGCGGTGGTCGGCATGGGCTGCTTCTGGGGCGCGGAGCGCGTGTTCTGGCAGACCGAGGGCGTGTGGACCACGGCGGTCGGCTACGCGGGCGGCTACACGCCGAACCCCAGCTACGAAGAGGTCTGCTCCGGGCTGACCGGTCACACCGAGGCCGTCCTGGTGGTCTTCGACACGAAGAAGATCAGCTACGCGCAGGTGCTCAAGGAGTTCTGGGAGAACCACGACCCGACCCAGGGCATGCGCCAGGGCAACGACCTCGGCACCCAGTACCGCTCGGCGATCTACGTCTCCGACGACCAGCAGCTCGCTGAGGCGGAAGCCAGCCGCGACGCCTTCCAGCAGGCGCTGACGGCGGCGGGCAAGGGCGAGATCACCACCGAGATCGCCCCGCTGAAGGACTTCTACTACGCCGAGAGCTACCACCAGCAGTACCTCTCGGACGCCAAGAACCCCAACGGCTACTGCGGCCTCGGCGGCACCGGCGTCTCCTGCCCGATCGGCCTCGGCGTCGAGAGCTGACCCGGCGGAGCCCAGCGGGGGCAGTGTGGTCCGAACCGCGTCGCCCGGACCGTTCAGACCACGACTGCCCGCTATCCCCGAAGCAGCTGTCCGGACGCGGGATCAGCGGTGCGCAGCGAACATCGCTGCGTTCCACTCGTTCCGCGATGGGTCCTCAGCCGTGAAAAAGCAGTGGGGCCGAGGTGGAAAAACCTCGGCCCCACTGCTGCGAGCGGATGACGGGACTCGAACCCGCGACCCTCACCTTGGCAAGGTGATGCGCTACCAGCTGCGCTACATCCGCGTATTCATCGCCTCCCGGTGACTTCCGCCCCGGTGGGCTGTTGGTGAATACTTTAGCCCACGGTTCGGAGGCCGTTCACCGGGGGGCCCCTTCCGCGTCCGGTCAGCCGACCGCGCGGGTGGGGGTGAGCCGAAGCAGCACCCGGTTCTCCGAGCGCATGGCCTCGCGGTAGGACTCCCAGTTCTCGTGCTCGCCGGAGATCGAGCGGTAGTAGTCCTCCAGCAGCGGCAGGGCCTCCGGCAGTTCGACGATCTCGACGTCGGCGTTGACCTGGAACCAGCGCCCGAAGAACGCGTCCGGCAGCACGCACAGCCAGGCGCGCGGGTCGCGGCGGAGGTTGCGGACCTTGCCCGAACCGGACTTGGTGCTGATCACCACCCGGCCCTGCTCGTCCACGGTCGCCAGGACCGGTGTCATCAGCGGTGTTCCGTCGGTGCGCAGGGTTCCCAGCACGGCGCGGTGCTGGTCGCGGATCAGCTCGCGGGCCTCGTCGACGTCCATCCGGCACCTCCCGAATCAGATGTGCTCGGAGCGTAGTGGTTCAGCCGGGTTGTTTCCGGCCCGGAGGGTTGGCTCGGGCCCCGGACATGATCGACAATGAGCGGGGTGTTGGTGGCCCGTTCCGTGCGTGCCATCACCCTCCGGGCCGATGACAGGAGCGGTACCGTGGCACCACGCTCGGTGACAGGTGTGGTTCGAGTGGCGAGTTGGCGTTCGAGTGACCAGCCCGGGTGGGCGGGGAGGCGACGATGAACCGGGTGGTTCGAGGCTCCGACGGCCGGGAGTGGACGATCAGGGCGAACCTGGAGTGGTCCAACCCGATCGTGGTGGACGAGTTCGAGCACGACGTCAACGGCGGTTCGACGCCGGCGATCGTGGTGGGCGCGGCGCTCGCGGCCCTGGTGGTGGTGTTCATCGCCTGGACGCCCGCCGAGGTCATCATCCCGACCTGGCTGATCGCGATCATCGTGCTCGCGATCCTGTTCTTCCCCATCCGCTGGGTGCTGCACCGCCCGTGGACCCTCACCGCGTCCACCCCGGGTGACGCGGACGAGAACCCGCCGGAGACCTGGGTGGGCGTCGTGCGCGGGTTCATCGAGGTGCGCACCGAGGTCTCGCAGGTGGCTCGCCACATCGAGCTGTACGCGGAGCCGGACATGAACGGCAGGCTCCAGCCGACGGAGTGAGGCTCCGGCGGTGCGGGCAGCGGACTCCGCGCGCCGCTGCCGGTGAACACCGCCGTTTCGCTCCTCTTCTGCGGCACACTGGGGTCGTGCCCGAACTTCCCGAGGTGGAGGCGCTGGCCCAGCACCTCCGCGACCACGCCGCGGGGCGGACGGTGGCGCGCGTCGACGTCGCCTCGATGAGCGTGCTCAAGACCGCCGACCCGCCGTGGACCGCGCTGCACGGACGCGAGGTCACCGGTGCGGTCAGGCACGGCAAGTACCTCGACCTGGACTGCGGTGGCCTGCACCTCGTCTGCCACCTGGCGCGCGCCGGCTGGCTGCGCTGGTCGGACAAGCTCGCCGCGACCCCGCCGAAGCCGGGCCGCGGGCCGATCGCGCTGCGCGTCAACCTCGGCGGCGTGGGCTTCGACCTGACCGAGGCGGGCACCCAGAAGAGCCTCGCCGCCTGGATCGTCGACGACCCGGCCGTGGTCCCCGGGATCGCGAAGCTGGGGCCGGACGCGCTGGAGCTCGACGCCGACGGGCTGGCCGCGCTGCTGGACGGGCGGACCGAGCGGATCAAGACCGTGCTCACCGAGCAGTCCACGATCGCGGGAATCGGAAACGCCTATTCGGATGAGGTCCTGCACGCCGCCAAGCTCTCCCCGTTCGCCACGGCCGGCAGGCTCGACGCCGCGGCCGTGACCCGGCTGCACGCCTGCGTCCAGGAGATCCTCCGCGACGCGGTGGAGCGTTCGCTGAACCAGGACGCCGCGCGGCTCAAGGCGGAGAAGCGGTCGGGGATGCGGGTGCACGGCCGCACCGGTTTGCCGTGCCCGGTGTGCGGTGACACGGTTCGGGAAGTCTCCTTCGCGGACCGGTCGATGCAGTACTGCCCGACGTGCCAGACCGGCGGGAAGCAGCTGGCGGATCGCAGAATGTCCCGGCTGCTCAAATAGTTGTCCACAGGTTGTGGACAAGTGCTGGGGTTGTGCACAGGCCGCACCTGCCGAACGGGCGAGCGGATTCCGCTGAATGGAACGGATCTGTACCGTTCACCGACGGAAACCCCGCACTGGCCGTAGCCGTCTTGATTCACAGCGTGCCGCTCGGGCAGATTGATGTTGTGGCGGAGTTGTTGACAGAGCGGACGGTCCTGACCACGCTGGCTGCGCTCGCCGTGCTGGGCATGTTCGTGCTGTTGTGCCGGGCGCGTCGGGTGAGCACTTCGGTGGAGGACGCCACGCTGGCGGCTCTGCACCGGGTGACCAGAGCGGCGCCCTACCTGCGCGAGGGCCTGAACCAGGAGTCGGCGGACAAGACCGGTCCGCATCTGCGGGAACTGCTGGCCTGCGTCGCCGTCGGCATCGTCGACGGCGATGGAACCCTGCTGACCTGGGACGGCGAGGCCAACCACCACTACGCCGACCTGCGCACCAAGATCGAGCAGGTGCTGCGCACCGGCAAGCGCGACTTCCTCGACCACGGCGACGTGGTCTGCGAGCAGCGGCCGTGCCCGATGCGCCACGCGGCCGTGGTGCCGCTGGAGGTCGAGGGCCACGTCCGCGGGGTCCTGACGGTCATCGCCGACGGCGACCGCAAGCGGCTCCTGCGCGCCGCCGCCGAGGTCGCCCACCACGTGTCCACCCAGCTCGAACTCGCCGAGCTGCAGGAGTCCAAGGAGCGCCTGGCCCAGGCCGAGGTGCGCGCGCTGCGGGCGCAGATCTCCCCGCACTTCATCTACAACGCGCTGAACACGATCTCCTCGCTGATCCGCACCGACCCGGAGCACGCGCGCGACCTGCTGCAGGAGTTCGCCGACTTCACCCGCTACTCGTTCCGCAACAGCGGGCTCTACACGACGCTGGCCGACGAGATCCGCAACATCGACCGGTACCTGACGCTGGAGAGCGCGCGCTTCGGCCCGGACCGGCTCAACGTGCAGCTCAAGATCGCCCCCGAGGTACTGCCGGTGGTGGTGCCGTTCCTGGCGCTGCAGCCGCTGGTGGAGAACGCCGTCCGGCACGGCCTGGCCAACAAGCCCGGTGGCGGGACGGTCTCGGTGACCGCCGAGGACAACGGCTCCGAGGCGCTGATCAGCGTTGACGACGACGGCATCGGGATGGATCCGGAGCTGCTGGACGCCGAGCTCGCCAACGCGCACCTCACCGGCGCGCACGTCGGTCTGGGCAACATCAACAACCGGATGCGCGCCACCTTCGGCAACGACTACGGGCTCGTGGTGGAGACCGAGAAGGGCGCCGGCATGAAGGTCATCATGCGCGTGCCCAAGTTCGCCCCCGGTGTCCGGCCCGAGCCGCTGGCGCCCGTGGACGAGCCCGGCGTGGGTTTGGCCGCCGGACCCGCCGCGGGCCGGTAGCGTCGAGGTATGGACGAGAAGGCACCCCAGAAGTTCGTCGACGCGGTCACGGCCAAGCTGCCCAAGGAGCTGACCGAGAAGTTCGGCGGAAAGCTGCCCGGCATGAACGAGCGCGGCCCGGTCGTGGCGGTGGTCAAGCTGCACGGCGTCATCACGCCGCAGCCGTCGCCGATGGGGCGGCCCTCGATCTCGCTGCAGAACGTGGACTCCGCGCTCAACCGGGCGTTCTCGCACGACCGCCTCAGCGCGGTGGTGCTGTCGATCAACTCGCCGGGCGGTGCGCCCACCCAGTCCGCGCTGGTCGCGGACCGGATCCGCGGCCTGGCGGCGGAGAAGGACGTTCCGGTGATGGCGTACTGCGAGGACGTCGCCGCCTCCGGTGGTTACTGGCTGGCCTGCGCCGCCGACGAGATCTACGCGCACCAGACCTCGCTGGTCGGCTCGGTCGGCGTGGTCAGCGCCAGCTTCGGGATGACCGGGCTGCTGGACAAGCTGGGCGTCGAGCGCCGGGTCTACACCGCCGGTGAGAACAAGGTGCGGCTCGACCCGTTCCGCCCGGAGAAGGCCGAGGACGTGCAGTGGCTGCGCGGCCTGCAGGAAGAGCTGCACGGGCAGTTCCGGGACTGGGTGCGCGAGCGTCGCGGCGACAAGCTGTCCGGCGGCGAGGAGGAGCTGTTCTCCGGTGAGGTCTGGACCGGCGCGAAGGCCGCTGAGCTCGGGCTGATCGACGGCGTCGGCACGCTGCGCGAGATCATCGAGCGCAAGTACCCGAACGCCCAGGTGCAGACCGTGGAGGGCCGCAAACCGCTGCTGGCGCGCCTCGGGATGTCCTCGGGCGTGTCCAGAAACCCCGTGGCGAACCTGGTTTCCGGGCTCGATGCGCTCGAACACCGCGCCATGTGGGATCGTTTCGGCCTGTAGAGGCTCGTGCTTCGGGTCCCTGCCGGGGAAGGCTCGGCGGGGACCCGTTTTGCGCGGTGTTGCGGACAGAACTGATCCGGTTCGGGTAGGGGTCATCGCTCGATCAGCCCCGCGCGTTGATCCATTCGGGCGAAAATCGGCTCCGCGAGACAGATTCTTGCCGCTGGCCCCTCGTGGAGAACCCTCGTGCTGCGCTAACAACTAGGGTTCTGCGGCCACGTTCGCGGGATCGGCGGGAGGCCGGATGGGACATCGGGACATGGACAGTGCGCCGAAGGCGCGGCACGATATGGCGTTGCATTGAGTACACGTGAGAACCCCGCCGGGCTCGTCGTCCTCGCAGTCGATGACGAGCGGGCCGGGCTTGACGAGATGAAATTCCTGCTCGGCAGCAACCCTCGCGTCGGGCGGGTGCTGACGGCGTTCGACGCCGCCGAGGCGCTTCGCCTGCTGCGCAGCGACGACCCGGAGCTGATCGGCCGCCGCGACGAGGACGAGTCCATTGTGGACGCCGTGTTCGCGGACGTCTCGATGCCGGGTCTGTCGGGGATGGAACTGGCCCGGGTGCTCACCGCGTTCCGCAACCCGCCCGCGCTGGTGTTCATCACCGGGCACGAGGAGAACGCCCTGGAGGCGTTCGAGGTCGGGGCGCTGGACTACATCATGAAGCCCGCCAACGCCGACCGCGTCGACCGCGCGCTGCGCGGCATCGAGAAGAACAAGCAGCAGTCCGGCAAGAGCGGCTCACCCCAGCCGCTCGAAGCCCCCACGCCCGAGGACGACGAGGTCATCCCGGTCGAACTCGCCGGCACCACGCGGATGATCCCGCGCAAGGAGGTCCGCTGGGTCGAGGCACAGGGCGACTACGCGCGGCTGCACACCACCGAGGGCTCCCACCTGGTCCGGATTCCGCTGGCGCAGCTGGAGGAGCGCTGGGGCGAAGCCGGGTTCCTGCGCATCCACCGGTCGTTCCTGGTCTCGCTCGCGCTGGTCACCGAACTGCGGATGTCCTCGTCCGGCTACTCGGTGGTCCTCGGCGGCGGGCCGCCCAAGGAACTGCCCGTGTCCCGCAGGCACACCAGGGAGCTCAAGGACCGCCTGGTGAAGGCGCCGCGCGACAACTGGGGCCAGCAGTGAGCGGAAACGGATGAGCCCGGAGGGCTTCGACGTCCGCGCCCGGCTGAGCGAGCACTCGCCCCGGCCGAGGCGCAAGCGCGTCGTGCTCGCCGACCGCCGCGGACCGCACGTCCCCCGGGTCCGCGTCGAGGTCGAGGAGCAGACCGGAGCGCTGGAGGGGCTGGTCAGGGACCTCGTCGAGAAGCAGCTGCGGGCGGCGTTGCTGCTGTCCGGCGTCGTCGGCGCGGTGCTGCTCGGCTTGCCGCTGGCGTTCTGGTTGGTGCCGTCCCTCGGTGATGTCGAGGTCTTCGGGCTGCGGCTGCCGTGGCTGGCCCTCGGCGTCCTGGCATACCCGTTCCTGGTGGTCGTCGGCCTGCTGTTCACCCGCAAAGCGGAGCGCAACGAAGAGGACTTCCTAGGAATGCTGGAGGAATAGATTTCCGATGTGCTCTCCTCCTGCTCAGCGGTGCGGGTAGCGGAACCTCAGACGTCCTCCGGCTCCGGGATCCGAGACTGATGTATGTCCAATGCACGGCGCTACGGCTGTCCTCCCCGGAGAACGTCTGAGAACCCGCGGCGGTGCGAGTTGCTCGGGTGGGGTGAGGAGAAAGCGACTTCGTCGCTTGCCTGACGGCTGCTTCGGGTGCGAACGCTGCTCTGCGTAAGGTGGGTGCGATTCTTCAGACGCCAGGTGGCGGGGTGAGATGTTCTCGAATCTGTGGTCCTTGGGCGGCGTCGTACTGATCGTCGTCGCGACGCTGGGCATCGGCCTGTGGGGCTCGCGCTCGGCCCGGACCACCGATTTCTCCGCTGCTCGCAAGCCGGTTCGGGAAGAGCGCAACGCCGCGGCCATCTCCGGCGAGTACCTGTCGGCAGCGTCGTTCCTGGGCGTGGCGGGCCTGGTGCTCAAGGACGGCGTCGACGCGCTCTGGTACCCGATCGGTTTCGCGGCCGGCTACCTGGCGCTGATGCTGTTCGTCGTGGCGCCGATGCGCCGATCCGGCGCCTACACGATGCCGGACTTCGTCGAGGCGCGGCTGAACTCGCTGGACCTGCGCTCGTTGTCCACGGTGATCGTGGTGGTCATCGGCTGGCTGTACCTGGTGCCTCAGCTGCAGGCGGCCGGGATGACGCTGGGTGCCATCGTCGGGTTCGAGTACCACGCGGGAATCGTCGTGGTCGCGGTGATCGTGCACGTCAGCGTGGTCAGCGGCGCGCTGCGCGCGGTGACGCTGGTGCAGGCGTTCCAGTACTGGGTGAAGCTGTTCGCGATCACGCTGCCCGCGTTCGCGCTGCTGATGGTGTTCCTGGTCGGCGGGCAGCAGCAGGCGCTGGACGAGCCGCGCACGCCGTTCTTCCAGCAGGACACCACCGTTCGCGTCGAGACCGACGTGGTGCTCCAGGTGAGCGAACCGGTCTGGCTCACCACCGTCGAGGGCTTGGGGCAGCCGGGCGCGATGTACCTGCAGCGGGGCGAGCACCCGGTGCCGGCGGGAAGCGAACTGCGCTTCCCGGCGGGTGCGGCCGTTCCGGTGGTGACCGGGGCGGTGCCGGACAACGCGAGCTGGCTTCGACCCCAGCAGGACGGGCTGACCGGACTGCTGGAGACCTACTCGGTGCTGATCGCGACGTTCCTGGGCACGATGGGCCTGCCGCACGTGCTGGCCCGCTTCTACGCCAACCCGTCGGGCGCGGGCGCGCGCCGGACCGCGCTCTACGTGCTGGGACTGCTCGGGGCGTTCTACCTGTTCCCGACGATCTTCGGACTGCTGTCCCGGCTGTACGTGCCGCAGCTGCTGGTCACCGGCCAGACGGATGCGGCGGTGCTGCTGCTGCCGCACGCGATGCTGGGCAACTGGGTCGGCGGGCTGCTGGCCGCGATCACCGCGGCGGGTGCGTTCGCGGCGTTCCTGTCCACCTCGTCGGGCCTGGTCATGAGCCTGGCCGGGGTGCTGTCCGCGCGGGACGTGCTGTGGGGCCGGACGATGCGCTTCCGGTCGGCGGCGGTGCTGTCCTGCGCGGTTCCGGTGGTGCTGGCGCTGGCGTTCGACGACCACGACCTCGCGCGCAGCGTGGGCCTGGCGTTCGCGATGGCCGCGTCGACGTTCTGCCCGGTCCTCGTGCTGGGCATCTGGTGGCGCGGGCTGACCGCGGCCGGAGCGGCGTGCGGCATGGTCACCGGCGGATCGCTGGTGCTGATCTCGGCCTCCGCCTCGCACTTCGCCGGGCACACCGGCTGGTGGGCCCAGCTCGCGTCGCAGCCCGCGCTGTTCACGGTGCCGCTGGCGTTCGCGGTGACCTACCTGGTCAGCCTGGCGACCCGGGCTCGTGTGCCGGGCGGTGTCTCGCGGCTGATGCTGCGGCTGCACGCGCCGGACCGGCTGGGCTTCGTCGACAGCAGGCCGACCTCCGAACCGGTTTCCAAGCACGGCCGCCACGAGCGCTGAGGCCGCGGAATCAATTGCTCCGCTGAACGCTGCCCATGCGGCCAACCGTGTAGTTGAGGACGCAATTTCATTACTTTCCGTCGATCTTCTCGGCGGAACTCCGGACGATCAATACTCCGTACGAATGAAAAGCTTCCCAATCGGCACAATTCGATGCCTCCTGTTGAGGCGTCAACTTCACTCGATCGTTAGCACGCATACTCCCAACGGGCCTACCCAGCGCTACGTCAGGTTCCGTAGCGTTCCGGCGTTGTGTGATTCAGGCTCATGCTTGGCGATAACGCGAAGCTGAGCCTTTCTTTGTGGAAGGAGAGCCGTGAGCGCCACGGACCAAAACGGGTCCGGGTCCGGTATTGACGCCGAAACCTGGGCCGCTGCGCAAAGCAGTCCCGAATTCGCCCAACTGCGCAAGCGACTGCGCAACTTCGTGTTCCCCGTGTCGGCGTTGTTCCTGGTCTGGTACCTCGTGTACGTGTTGCTCGCCGACTACGCGCACGGCTTCATGAGCATCAAGCTGGTCGGCAACATCAACGTCGGACTTGTGCTCGGCCTGCTTCAGTTCGTGTCCACCTTCGTGATCACGACCTGGTACGTCCGCTACGCCAACAAGAACCTGGACCCGGTCGCCGAAAAGATCCGGGAAGACGTTGAGGGGGGCGGCAAGTGAGCACGTTCCAAGCTGTTTCCGCCGCCCAACCGATCGCTCAGGAAGCGGCCGGTGGCAACTCGCTGCTGAACATCGGAATCTTCGCGATCTTCGTGGCGGTCACGATGGTGATCGTGTTCCGGGCGAGCCGGAACACCAAGACCGCCTCGGACTACTACGCCGCCGGGCACGCGTTCAGCGGGCCGCAGAACGGAATCGCGATCTCCGGCGACTACCTGTCGGCGGCATCCTTCCTCGGCATCGCGGGCGCCATCGCGGTCAACGGGTACGACGGGTTCCTGTACTCCATTGGCTTCCTGGTGGCCTGGCTGGTCGCCCTGCTGCTGGTGGCGGAGCTGCTGCGCAACACCGGTCGCTACACGATGGGTGACGTGCTCAGCTTCCGGATGCGGGAGCGCCCGGTGCGCACGGCGGCCTCGCTGTCCACGCTGGTGGTGAGCTTCTTCTACCTGCTGGCCCAGATGGCCGGTGCCGGTGGCCTGATCGCCCTGCTGCTGGGCATCACCGACAAGGGCGGACAGGCCATCGTGATCGCCGTGGTCGGCGCGCTGATGATCCTCTACGTCCTGGTCGGCGGCATGCGCGGCACGACCTGGGTGCAGATCATCAAGGCGGCGCTGCTGATCGCCGGTGCCTTCGTGATGACGATCTGGGTCCTCGGCCTGTACGGGTTCAACCTCTCGGCGCTGCTCGGCCACGCGGCCGAGGTCGCCGGCGACAAGGTCCTCAACCCGGGCGCGCAGTACGGCAAGACGGAGACCAGCAAGCTGGACTTCATCTCGCTGGGCATCGCCCTGGTGCTGGGCACCGCCGGTCTGCCGCACGTGCTGATGCGCTTCTACACCGTGCCGACCGCCAAGGAGGCGCGTCGTTCGGTGGTCTGGGCGATCTGGCTGATCGGCCTGTTCTACCTGTTCACGCTGGTCCTGGGCTACGGCGCCGGTGCGCTGGTGGGACCGGACGCGATCAAGGACGCCCCGGGCGGGGTGAACTCGGCGGCTCCGCTGCTGGCCTCCTACCTGGGCGGTCCGCTGCTGCTGGGCTTCATCTCCGCGGTCGCCTTCGCGACGATCCTGGCGGTGGTGGCCGGTCTGACGATCACGGCCTCGGCCTCGTTCGCGCACGACATCTACGCGAACGTGATCAAGAAGGGCAAGGTCGACGACAAGCAGCAGGAGGTCCGCGTCGCGCGGATCACCGCGGTGGTCATCGGCGTCGTGTCGATCCTGGGCGGCATCGCGGCCAACGGGCAGAACGTGGCCTTCCTGGTCGCGCTGGCCTTCGCCGTCGCGGCCTCGGCGAACCTGCCGACGCTGCTGTACTCGCTGTTCTGGAAGCGGTTCAACACCACCGGTGCGCTGTTCAGCATCTACGGCGGTCTGGTGATCACCATCGTGCTGATCATCTTCTCGCCGGCGGTCTCCGGTGACAAGGAAGCGATGTTCCCGTCGATGGACTTCGCGCTGTTCCCGCTGAAGAACCCGGGCCTGGTGTCGATCCCGCTGTCGTTCCTGCTCGGTTACATCGGAACGATCCTGAGCAAGGACGAGAACGGCGGCGAGAAGTACGCCGAGATGGAGGTCCGCTCCCTCACGGGCGCGGGCGCGGAGAAGGCGGTCCAGCACTGACCCGATCCACCTCCTGACGAAGCGCCCCGGACCTGCCCAGGTCCGGGGCGCTTCGTTCGAGGCAGGGGCGGTTCTGGTCCGAACCGGCCGGGCGAACGCGACATCGATCATGATCGGTTCGGAACACAACCGGCCGCACCCTCACACCGAAGAGACGCCCGGCGTGGCAGCATCGGGGCGTGACTACTCCACCTCCTGGACAGGTGCCCGGCGTCGAGCCGGCGGAACTGCCCGAGAAGCTGCCGCAGGGCAGCGTGCTGCTGGACGTCCGCGAGGACGACGAGTGGCAGGCCGGGCACGCCCCCGAGGCCGTGCACATCCCGATGAGCAAGCTCGTCGAGCGACTCGACGACATCCCGGAGGCCGACCAGCTCTTCGTGGTGTGCCGCTCGGGCGGTCGTTCGGCGAAGGTCACCGCGTACCTCAACGCCAACGGCTGGGACGCGGTCAACGTCGAGCGCGGCATGAACGGCTGGTCGGCCATCGGCCGCCCGCTGGTGTCCGATGAGTCCGACGGCGAGCCGTACGTGCTGTGACACCTCCGCCCCAGCACGACCGGATGGAGTGGGTCGCCACTCCGCCCGGCGGTCCGCGCCGCGCGAGGCAGCGGCGACGGCCGCGCCCGTACACCGGCCCGCCGTCCTATCCGGCGCCTCCGCGCTGGGGTTTCCCGCTGCTGGCCTGGCGCTGGCCGCTGGCGCTGCCCACGAACAGCCGGGTCGACCAGGCCGAACGCGCCGGGACCACCGCCGCCACCGCGATCGCCGCCCTGTGGGTGACCGCGGGCGTCGCGGCGCTGGCGACCTTCGCCGAGGCGTGGCGCTACGTGCTGCTGCTGTTCAGCAGGGGTGAGGCGCTCTCGCGGACCGTGCTGGCGATCTCCGACGCCCTGGTCGGCACCACGGGCTTGATCCTGGTGCTGATGGGCGTGCTGACCGGTGTGTTCGTCGTGCTGTGGGGCCTGCGCGCGCGGGCCGCGGCGGCCGAGCGGATCGGCGTCCGCAGCGCCCGGCCGGACTGGCAGGTCGTGGCCGGGGTGCTGATCCCGGGCGCGAACCTGCTGATCCCGGGCGCGGCCGTGGCCGAGCTGGAGCACTCGCTGCTGGTCGCCGAGGGCGATCGTGAGAAGGACGCGCGCCCGTGGCCGAGCCTGCGGGTCCGGTTCTGGTGGGCGCTGTGGGCGGCGACCGTGGTGGTCGGCCTGCTCACCTTCGGCTGGACGTTCCGCGACGGGGTCCAGGCCCTGGCCGACGGCGTCGTGCTGCACGCGGTCAACAACGCGCTGGTCACGGTGCTGGCGGTGGTCACCGCGCGGCTCATCGACCACTTCATGCGGCTGCTGCTGCCGCCGGACCCGGCCGAGCTGAGCCGGCAGCGGGTCCACGCGGTCCGCGCCGCTCCTCCGCCGCCGCGTGCCGCGCGCCCGGACACGGCCCGCCGCTGAGGTGGGTCACAAGTGACGGCGGTGTTCGCATCCGGTCCGGATACTGGTGGTGTGGCGGAGATTCCTGAGGTCGTCGCGCACCGGGGCGCGTCGGCGGACCGCGCCGAGCACACCCGGTCCGCCTACGAGCTGGCGCTGGAGCAGGGCGCGGACGCCCTGGAGTGCGACGTCCGGGTCACCCGCGACGGTCATCTGGTCTGCGTGCACGACCGCCGCATCGACCGGACGTCCAGCGGACGCGGCGTGGTCAGCGCCCTGACCGTGGCCGCGATGGCGGAGGTCGACTTCGGCCGCTCCGCCGCCGAGTACGGCGTGCTCACCCTCGACGAACTGCTCGGCATGGCGCGCGCGAGCGGGCGCCCGACGAGGCTGTTCGTGGAGACCAAGCACCCGGTCCGCTACGGCGGTCTGGTCGAGCACAAGCTGGTCGCGCTGCTGGCCAGGCACGGACTGGCCGCGCCGGACGACCCGCGCGACTCCCCGGTCTTCATGATGTCCTTCGCGCCCGCGGCGGTCCGCCGCTTCAAGGAGGCCGCGCCCCGGGTGCCGACGGTGCTGCTGTTCTCGCGGTTCACCGGGACCCGCCGAGGTGGCGTGCTGCCGCCGTGGGCGGACCTGGCCGGACCCGACGTGCGGCTGCTGCGCGACGACCCGGGGTTCGTGTCGCGCGCCGCCGCGCTCGGCCGCGACACCTACTGCTGGACGGTCGACGCGCCCGCCGACATCGACCTGTGCCGGAGCGCGGGCGTGCGGTACCTCGCGACGAACTCGCCCGGGGGAACCCGGCTCCACCTGGCTGATCCCGATTCCGCCCAATTCGGTAGCGTCACGGGGTAGTCACCGCCAGCGATTGGAACAGCCGTGTCGAAGCGAGCCGCGACCAAGCCAGCCCAGCCCGAAGGCGCCGTCGGTCCCCGCCAGCCCTGCCCGTGCGGGTCGGGCAAGCGCTACAAGGCCTGCCACGGCAAGGCCGGTGGCTCAGCGGACGTGATCGTGACCCGGCCGTTCGAGGGCCTGGCCGCCGAGTGCGAGCTGGTCGCCCTGCGCGAGTTCGTCCCGTCGGCGATCGCGAAGCTGCCGATGCGCGACGGCTCGGAGATCACCCTGGCGACGGTGCTGCCGATGGCGGCCGCCGCGCTGCACCGCAACGACGGCGTGCGCTTCGTGGGTCTCCAGGTGCAGACGCACTCCGGCGACATCAGCCGCGACGTGGCCCGCGCGATCGAGTGGGTGAAGGAGGCCGAGACCGGCCAGTCCCTGTCGGTCGTGGGCCCGGAAACCGCCGAGGTGGGCGCCGTTCCGACCCGGCTGCAGGACCTGATCGACCCGGACGCCGCCCTCGACGTCGAGCTGCACGCCGACTTCGGTTGGTGGCTGCCGGAGGACGTGGACCCGGCCGGTGAGGTCGCGCTGTCGCTGGAACGCGCCAACGCCGCGATCATGCCCACCGACCGCCTCAAGGGCGTGACCTCGGCCTACTGGGTCGACGCGGGCGAGAAGGCGCACCTGCGCTGGGTCCGCCCCGAGCCGGAGGAGCAGCTGCTGGCCGCGCTGGCCCGGCTGTCGGCCCGCGGTGAGCTGGCCCTCGGCGAGGAGAGCCGCTACGCGGGCTCGTTCCGCGCGCACGGCCTGCTGGTCCCGGTCTGGGACCTCGACCGCGAACTGCACGCCCGCGAGTGGGACGAACCGGCGGTCGCCCTCGGCCAGCGCATCGACGAAGCCCTCGCCTCCCTGGAGAACGAGCCGCTGACCAGCTCGGAACGACGAGCCCGAGACGGACTACGAGGCCGCCAGGTCACCATCCGCTGACGGTTGCGCTCGTCTTGCTCAGCGGTGCGGGTGGGGGAACCTGAGCGGCTCCGTGGACTCCGCGCGCCACTTCTGATGTATGTCCAACACGGCGTCGCGGCGTGCTCGCCACGAAGCCGCTCAGAACCCCCGGCGGTGCGAGCTGCTCAGGTGGTGAAAGAGAAAACGGCTTCGCCGCTTGCCTGGCGTCACGTGCTCCGTTCGAGTGATCTCGGTTGCGGGTGGCAACGAA
The DNA here is from genome assembly GCF_004348435.1 of Saccharopolyspora terrae. NCBI lineage: Bacteria > Bacillati > Actinomycetota > Actinomycetes > Pseudonocardiales > Pseudonocardiaceae > Saccharopolyspora > Saccharopolyspora terrae. Next base: position 29,174 of record NZ_SMKS01000047.1, read on the forward strand.
GTGGCGGCTACTTGCGTATCCCTCCACAGTGGTACCCGGCGTCGAGGGGGGTGGAGGGGTGACCGCGCACTCGCCTGCCGTGCCGGCCGCTGCCGAGGCGTCCGGAGTACCTGTGGGGCAGGCGCGCCGGGGGGACATGGCTGCGACAGAAGACGATTTCGCCGAATTCGTCCGGGTGGCTCTGCCTGGGCTGATGCGCTACGGCCACGCGCTCACCGGCAATCCGCACGACGCCGCGGACCTGGTGCAGACGGTGCTGGAGAAGGTCGGCGCGCGCTGGAACAAGATCAGCCGCACCACCGACGACCCCACCGCCTACGTGCGCAAGGCGATGGCGAACGCGCACATCAGCCGCTGGCGCCGCACCCGTCGCGAGACCCTGCTCGCCGAGTTCCCCGACGTCCCGGCCATCCCGCAGCAGGACCGGCTGGAGAACGAGCCGGTGTGGCAGGCGCTGCGGGATCTGCCGCCGAGGCAACGCGCGGTGGTCGTGCTGCGTTACTACGAAGGTCTTTCCGAACTGGAGATCGCCGACACCCTCGGCGTCAGCTGCGGAACCGTGAAGAGCCAGGCGAGCAAGGCGCTCACCTCCTTGCGGAAGCGGCTCGGCGAGACCGTCGAGGGAGGTGACGTGTGATGGATCTGGACGATGAGCTGCAGCGCCTGCTGCGCGACGACCGGCTGGACGTTCCGGTCCGCACCGGCGCGGAGTGGTCGCTGGTCGCCGCCGCGCGTCGTCGCCGCCAGCGCAACGGGGTGCTCGCCGCCACGGCCGCCGCGATCGGATCGGCGCTGCTGGTGGGCGGGGGAGTGGCGCTGGTCAGCCACGAACCCGCGCCGCTGCAGCCCGCCCGGCCGCCGGTGGTCCAGCAGCCCGGCCCGCAGGTGCCGCCTCCGCTGCCGTCGAGCGGGTCGGTCGCGCCGCCGCCCAGCGGGCACGTCCTCCCGCCGCCGTCGCAGCCGGACACCCGGTGGCCGCAGTCGAACCCGCAGGAGCCGGACCCCTCGGTCAGCGAGTCGTTCGACCCGTCGATCCTGCGCACCGCGCCTTCCCAGACGGCGGATCCGGAGACCTCCCAGCAACCGGACCCGGAGACGTCTCAGCAGCCCGCGCCGTCGGAGCAGAGCCCGCCGAGCGAAATGCACATCACCCCGAGCGGCTGAGCCACCCGGGGTGATGGGGACGGGGCGTCAGAGCGCGCCGCCGGCGGCCTTGGGGGCCGTGGGGTCGGTGCCCTCGTCGCCCACCGATTCGCGGGCGAGGAAGTTCTCGACGTCGAAGAGGTTGCCCTTGGAGCGGTCCACGACGTTGAGCAGCGTGGACATCGAGGCGACCTCCTCGACCTGCTCCTTGAGGAACCACTGCATGAACTGCTCGCCGAGGTAGTCGCCCTCATCGCGGGCGGTCTTGGCCAGCGTCTCGATCTCCCGGGTGACCTCGCGCTCCTGCTCCAGGGCCAGCGCGATCAGCTCGCGGGTCTCGGAGAAGTCGTTGCGGACCTGCTCGATGGCCGGAATCTGCGGCTTGATGCTGTTGTCCATGAGGTACTGGACGATCATCATCGCGTGGTTCCGCTCTTCGAGCGCCTGCTTGTAGAAGTGCGACGCCAGCCGCGGCAGATCGTTGTCGTCGAACCAGACCGCGACCGCGATGTACTGCTGCGAGGCGGTGAACTCGTTCTTGACCTGTTCCTGCAGCAAGTGTTCGAACTTCGATTCCTTGTGCTGAATCTTCTTCGCGGTGACAGCCATGCCACCAATATAACCTTGAATTGGTCCAGTTACATTCCAGGCGAACCTAATTATGATATGGGTAGCCTTAGTTCTCGGGCGGCCGAAGAAAGGCTACTCAATTAATCAAGCCAAGCCATACCTTGCTGTTTGCGCTGGTGGGAGCGCTGCTAGCAGGGAAGATGCGGGAAGTTGTCGATTCGGCGGCCGAGTGAACGCATACGCGTCCGCGAATCTGTCCGCCGAAGATCTTCGACTTGTTCTCGATCACACCCGAAATGTTCGCCCGATCAGGTGGCCGGGATTCCCGTGCCGCTCAGTTGCGCCCTGCTGATCGGACACGACATGCACCGCGGGCCGCCCCGGCCGGAACCCAGTTCCGAACCGCTGATGCGCAGCACCTCGATGCCGGCCTCCTCCAGCCGCGCGTTCGTCTCCGCGTTGCGCTCGTAGGCCACCACCACGCCGGGCGCGACCGCGAGGGTGTTGTTGCCGTCCTCCCACTGCTCGCGCTCCGCGGTGACGGGGTCGAGCCCGGTGTCGATGACCCGCAGCCGGTCGATGCCCATCGCCTCGGCCGCCGCGTCCAGGAACGGTTCCGGGCCGGACACGTCCAGCTCGCCGTCCTTGGGGCGCAGCGCGTAGGCGCGCAGCGAGTGCTGGATCGCCGGGTACATCACCACGGCGTCCCGGTCGACCATCGTGCACACCGTGTCCAGGTGCATCGACGCGCGCGTCTGCTCGATCGGCACCGCGAGAACCGTGTGCGCGAGGTCGTCGGCGAACATCGAGCGGGCCAGCGACTCGGCGCCCGCGGGGGTGGTGCGCTCGCCGACGCCGATCGCGACCACGCCGGGGGCCAGCAGCAGCACGTCGCCGCCCTCCACCGGCGCGGAGTGGGCGCCGTACGCGCGGGCCGCGTGCGAGAACCTCGGGTGGTAGGCGTAGATCAGATCGGTGATCGCCGACTCGCGCCGCCGGGCCGGCATCGCCAGCGCCGCGATCGCCACCCGGTCGCCGATCCACACCGACGAGTCGCGGGTGAACAGCAGGTTCGGCAGCGGTTCGATCGCGAAGTCGTGCGGGCGGTGCATCCGCCGCACCAGCGAGCCTTCGGCGTGGGGCAGCTCCTCGAAGGTCATGCCGCCGATGAGCACCTCGGCCAGCGTCGCGTCGGTGGCGCCGGACAGGTGCGAGCGCAGCGCGTCCGCCACGTCGCCGCCGAGCCTGAGCTCGTCGACACCGGCGTGCACGGCCGCGGCTCGCGCGCGGGCGTCGGCCAGCGCCTCGGTGAGCAGGTCGCGCAGCAGCAGCACCTCGACGCCGCGTCCGCGCAGCGCCTCCGCGAAGGCGTCGTGCTCCTCCTGCGCCCGGTCGACCCAGGGGATCGCGTCGAACAGCAGCTGGTCGTTGTTGCGCGGGGTGAGGCGCTTGAGCTCGGAACCGGGCCGGTGCAGCACCACCGAGTTCAGCGGTCCGACTTCGCTCTGGACATGCGGTCGAGTCACATCCCGAAGCCTAGCCCGGGCGAACAGAATCGTCGCTGATCACGCACATTTTCGATGGAACATGAACTTTCTCGGCCACTGAACCATCGATGTGTTGCGTCTGGTGCGGGATTCCAAGATCACGGGAGCCATCCGACGTGGCCGCGCAGCGCCGAGTAGCCGACGAACGCCACGACGTCGATCAGCGTGTGCCCGACGATGAGCGGGACCAGCCGGTTGGTGCGCTGCCAGATCCGCCCGTAGACCAGGCCCATCACGACGTTGCCCACGAACCCGCCGAAGCCCTGGTACAGGTGGTAGCTGCCGCGCAGCACCGCCGCCAGCCACAGCGACCGGTTCTCGCTCCAGCCGAGCTGCCGCAACCGGGTCAGCACGTAGCCGACGACCAGCACCTCCTCGGCGAAGGCGTTGCCGAACGCGGCGAGCGCGAGAACCGGTGCCCGCCACCACGCGTCGGTCAGCGTCGAGGGCTGCACGGTCAGGCTCAGGCCCAGCGCGTGCGCCAGCAGGTACAGCCCGAGGCCGGGAACCCCGATGAGCGCGGCGAGTCCGGCGCCGCGCAGCACGTCCCCGCCGAGCCGGGTGCGGTCCAGGCCGATCCGCCACAGCGCCATGCCGCCGCGCCACAGCAGGAACGCGCCCAGCGCGCCCCACGCCACCAGGCGCAGCACGTTGACCAGTTGCGCCAGCATGTCGAGCAGCCCGAGATCGGCCTGCGGCTGGTTGATCGCGACCTGCTGCTGCGCCAGCGGCGTCGTCTGCAGGAGCGCGTCCAGCAGCGAGATCAGGCTCTGCAACCCCGACATCCCCAGGGTCACCGCGAACACCACGAGCAGTTCGATACCGATCGCCTTGCGCTCCGCCGGATCGGTGAACTCCTCGGGATCACCGGGGCGTGTTGGGCTCAGCCAGGCGCGCAGGGTGCTCACCGGACGAACCGTACCCGTCGTCGTGTTGCCGCCACCCGGATGTCGCGCCGCGTAGTGGAGGGAGAGATTTCGGTTGGAACCGCGGGAGGCCCGCATCCCGTCGTACGAGTGGTCGCCGACGCCGGAGGGTGGGCGTGGACGTTTACGTGTGGGGCACGCAGGAAGCCGAGCCCATGGCCGAGACATTGCCGGCACTGGCCATGCGCGTGCTGCGGGAGGTTCGGGAGTTCGATTCGATCAACTGCGCGCTGGGCGTGACTGATTTCTTCGGGATCCGCGACGGCGTGTTGGTGGAGTTCCAGTACGCGGATCCGGGCGGCCTGCAGGTCCGCTTCTCCGACGGGCTCCGCGAGGGCCGGGCGTGGTCGGTGGCGCACGCGTTCCTGTGGCTGGTGACGCGACAGACCCAGGTCGCCGAAGCCGTCCTCCTCGGCGGGGACGACGGTTCGCTGCGGTTCCGCCACGGGCGGATCACGCGTGCGGCGACGTGGTTCTCGGACGAGCTCTCCTGAGCGCGGGGCGGTTCTCGGTCCGAACCGATCGTGGTCGAAGTCCACTTCGTCCGGTCGATTCGGACCGGCACCGCCCGCTGCCGAGCTCAGGAGCCCTTGCGCTGCTCGGCGAGGAAGGGGCAGCCGACGAGGCGGCGGAGTTCGAAGCCGAGGCGCTCGGTGGTGTCGGCCGGGCGGGAGAAGCCGAGCCGGACGTCGTGATCGCCGTCGGAGGACTCGACGCGCAGCCGCAGGCCGTAGCGGTCCAGGCCGAGCGGGCGGATGTGCCCGCCGCGCAGCTGTTCCGGCAGGTGCCGGGCGAGCAGGCCGACGACGTCGCGGTGCGAGAGCTCCAGGTGCCGCAGCCAGTCGTCCTCGAAGGTGCAGAACGGGTCGGGGGTCGCGGCCTGGAACTCGGTGGAGTCCACCGAATCCGTTCCCTCGGCGTCGGCCAGCACGATCGAGGCGGATTCCAGCCGCAGCACGCTCGCACCGTGGCCGGCGTCCAGCAGCCGCGGGTCCGGGCGGTCGTCGACGATCGACAGCACCTCGTGGTGCGCCTCTTCGAGGTCCAGCACCCGCAGCCAGCCGGTCAGCCACAGCAGTCCGCGGACCGGTTCCCGCAGGCGCACCGGGGTCGGGTCGGCGACCTCGATGACGGCGGCGAGCTCGCCGCGCGGCGCGTGCCAGCAGGCCGCGATCAGCGGGTGGTCATCGGCGAGCAGCACGGTCGCGCTGCCGTCCGGGTGCACGTGGTGCAGCAAGGGGGCGACGCGAGCCGAGACCTCGCCGGACGGCAGCAGTGCCGCCTTCCCACCACGTTTGGCAATGCTCCTGGCTCGTTCCGCGACACTGGGTCTGGCCGGCTTGCGGATCGTCTTCTCGCCCACCTGCTCACCTCCTACTTAGGCAAGCCTAACTTAAGTTTGAGCGCGGCGAAAGTCCCCGGTCCGGTGAGCGGATCGCGGATCTCGCGGACTTCCCACGCGATGCAACGCCCTTACTACCAGGTGCGACGACGCGATGGGGAGCCGACCGGAGTAGTGAGCGGAGGGCCGTGCGGGTGGTATTTCGGGCCGAACCACCCGGGTGGTGGGTGCGCTGACTACGCAGGGGTGCATGATGTCGGCCAAACTCGTCCCAGGGAGCCGCATATGACCCGGTCAGACGTCCGTTTTTCGGGCATCTTTGTTCACTGGCCGCAACGGCACTAGCGTGTCCACCGTGTCAAGCGCTGTTGAGCTTCGCGCGCCAGGTCCGCGCGGCATCCCACCCCTGTTCGCCCGACTGGTCGATGACGCCGCGCTGTTCCCACCCGGCAACCGCAACGAGGTGGCCACTCCGGTGCCGCAGGCGGTCGCCGAGCACCTGGACGCGCGGGCCGGTGAGTTCGCAGGTCTGCTCGGCCCGATGCTGTGCCAGGCGTCGCGGCTCGCCGAGCTGATCACCGAGCTGGCCAAGACCAAGCCGTCCTCCCCGGTCCCGCTGTCGCTGGTGTGCGACACCGGCCTGGGCGGGGTCCCCAAGGCGCTGTCGATCATCGAAGGCCGCCAGGAGCTGCTGGCCCTGCGGATGGTCGAGATGCCCGCGCCGTCGGACGTCGACGACATCTGGCTGGAGCGCGTCTCGGAGTTCGTGCCCGAGGACATCACCCGCGTCGTCGAGCCGCGCCGAGGAGGCGAGGGCTGGCTGGACGGCGTTCGCCGCGTCGCCGAGCACGGCTGCTGGCCGAAGCTGCGCACCGGCGGTCAGACCGCCGAAGCCGTCCCCACCGTCGACGAGGTCGCCGAGTTCCTCGCCGTCGCCGGATCGCTCGACGTGCCGTTCAAGGCCACCACCGGCCTGCACGCCGCCGTCCGGGGCGAGGATCCTGAAACCGGGTTCACCCATCACGGTTTCCTCAACCTGCTCGTCGCGACCGGGCGGTCCCTTTCCGGGAAGGATGTGCGGGCGGCGCTGGAAAGCACCGATGGTGCTGCGCTGGCCGAGGAGGCCCGCTCGCTGTCCGACGACGCGGCCAACGCGGTGCGCGACGTCTTCGCCTCGTACGGCTCGTGCTCGCTGAAGGACCCCGTCGCCGAACTGGAAGGATTGGGGTTGCTTTGACCTGGATCGAGGACGCGGAGTTCACCCCGGACAAGCCGTTCGGCCCGCAGACCCTCCCCTACGGGGTGCTGGTCACGGGCAACGGTCCGGTGGTCGCCGTGCGCGTCGGGCGGCACGCCCTGCCGCTGCGCGGCATCGCGGGTGAACTCGGTCCTCGCCTGGCGGAGCTGATCTCCGGTGACTCCCTCGACCCGCTGCTCGCCGCGGGCCGCGACGCCTGGCGCGAGCTGCGGGAGCGGCTCACCGGCATCGTGACCGCCGACCGCGCGCCCTCCGGCGCGGAGCTGGTGCGCACCGACTGGCACACGCTGTCGATGCCGTTCACCGTCGGCGACTACGTCGACTTCTTCGCCTCCCGGCACCACGCCGAGAACGCCGGCCGCATCCTGGCGCGCGGTTCGGCGCCGCTGCCGGAGAACTGGACGCACCTGCCGGTCGGCTACCACGGTCGTTCCGGGACCGTCCACGTCTCGGGCACCGACGTCCACCGGCCCAGCAGTCAGCGCAAGGCCGCCGGTGACGCGCACCCGGCGTTCGGCCCGACCCGGCGGCTGGACTTCGAGGCCGAGGTCGGGTTCGTCTGCGGCGGCGAGGCCGCCGCGCAGATCCCCACCTCCGAGTTCGCCGATCACGTCTTCGGCGTCGCGCTGGTCAACGACTGGTCGGCGCGCGACGTCCAGGCGTGGGAGTCCAAGCCGCTCGGCCCGTTCCTGGCCAAGTCCTTCGCCACCTCCATCGCCGGCTGGATCACGCCGCTGGAGGCGCTCGAGGAGGCCAGGATCGCCGTCCCGCCGCCGGAGCAGCCGTTGCAGCAGTACCTGGTGGAGCACGAGCCGTGGGGTCTCGACCTGCGGCTGGAGGTGCGCTGCAACGAGACCTTGCTGTCGCAGCCGAGGTTCGCCGACATGTACTGGTCGCCCGCCCAGCAGCTGGCGCACATGACCGTCGGCGGGGCACCGGCCCGGCCGGGCGACCTGTTCGCCTCCGGCACCGTGTCCGGGCCCGAACGCGACCAGCGCGGGTGCCTGCTGGAGCTGACCTGGGGCGGATCGGATCCGATCACTCTCTCCGACGGCGAGCAGCGGACCTTCCTCCAGGACGGCGACCGGGTGACACTGAGTGGCAGCGCGCCGGGTCCCGGCGGTTCGGTCGTCGGGCTCGGCGAGGTGACCGGCACGGTGCTCGCGGCGGCTCGGAGGTGACGCGATGGCCATACCGGATCCGGCGCACGCCGCCCCGCGCCTGCAACCCGAGGTGCCCGCGGGCACCAAGGAGAGCTCGCTGACGCTCGAACGCGGGCTGAGCCTGCTGCAGGCGGTGGCCGACGCGGAGAGCGAAGCGCCCACGATCAGCGACCTGGCCGCACGCATCGGCGTGAGCCGCGCCGCGGTGTACCGGCTGCTCGGACCGCTGCAGAGCCGCGGGCTGGTGCGTCGCGAAGGATCTCGGGTCCGGCTGGGCCTGGGCGTGCTGTGGCTGGCAGGACGGGTCCTGCCGCAGCTGCGGGTCGCCTGCACGCCCGCGCTGCGCGGGCTGGCCGAGAAGGTGGGCGCCACCGCGCACCTGACCGTCGCCGACGGCAGCGAGGCGCAGGCCGTCGCGGTCGTCGAACCGTCCTGGACCAGCTACCACGTGTCCTACCGGGTGGGCACGCGTCATCCCGTCCAGCGCGGTGCCGCCGGGCAGGCGGTGGACCTGCCGGTGGGCTCTCCGCGGTGGATCTCCAGCAGCGGTGACCTGCAGCAGGGCGCGTTCGGCGTGGCCGCGCCGGTGCGCGGGGTCCCGGGGCTGCGCGCCAGCGTCGGGGTGGTGGCGCTGCAGCCGATCGCGGCCGACGAGATCGGGCCGCTGGTCGTCGAGACGGCCGAGGCCGTGGCGGAAGCCCTGCGGTGACGGTCCGCGTCTTCTCGCCCACCTGATCGTTGGGGAAGGTCGTTCCGGGCGGGTGGCCGAGGTCGCGCTGCGTCGAGGGGGACCTTGGTCCCGCTGAAACCAGGACGCTCGACCGGGCGATTGGGGGGCCCTTGCCTCTGCGCGCGCGAGTGCGCGGACGGCAGTGTGGTGTTGTGGATCTGCTCGACATCGCGCGCTGGCAGTTCGGGATCACGACCGTCTACCACTTCCTGATGGTGCCGCTGACCATCGGACTGGCGATCTTGGTCGCCGGGATGCAGACGGCCTGGTACCGGACCGGGAACCGCCGATACCTGAAGATGACCAAGTTCTGGGGCAAGTTGATGCTCATCAACTTCGCCATGGGCGTGGTCACCGGGATCGTGCAGGAGTTCCAGTTCGGCATGGCCTGGAGCGCCTACTCCCGCTTCGTCGGTGACGTCTTCGGCGCGCCGCTGGCGATGGAGGGCCTGCTCGCGTTCTTCGTCGAGTCGACCTTCCTCGGCCTGTGGATCTTCGGCTGGGACCGGCTGTCCAAGGGCGTGCACCTGGCGTGCGCGTGGGCGTTCTCGCTGGCCACCGTGCTGTCGGCGTACTTCATCCTGGCCGCCAACTCGTGGATGCAGCACCCCGTCGGCGTGCGGATGGTCGACGGCAAGCCGGAGCTGATCTCGATCTGGGCGGTGCTGACCAACTCGACGGTGCTGGCCGCGTTCCCGCACACGATCTTCGGCTGCTTCGCCGTCGCGGGCGGATTCCTCATCGGCATCGCGGCCTGGCAGATCGCCCGACAGCGCAAGCAGGCCGACAAGGCCGGGGAGCTCGTCGACGAGGAGGACCGGCGGACCTGGCACGGGTCGATGCGGCTCGGCGCCTGGGTGGCGGTCGTCGCCTTCGCCGGCCTGGCCATCAGCGGCGACGTCCAGGGCAAGCTGATGTTCGACCAGCAGCCGATGAAGATGGCATCCGCGGAAGCGCTGTGCCACAGCGAGGCGCCCGCCAGCTTCTCGATCTTCGCGGTCGGCGACGTCCGCAGCCCCAACTGCGAGGACGTCAAGAGCCTGACCGTGCCCTACATCCTGTCCTACCTCGCCGAAGGTGACTTCACCAGCGAGGTCGATGGGGTCAACGAGCTGATCCCGAGGTACCAGGCCGAGTACGGCACGCACTACCCGAACGACCCGAGGCTCGGGCAGTTCGCCGGCCAGCCGATCGACTACCAGCCGCTGCTGCCGGTGACCTACTGGGGATTCCGGTTCATGATCGGCTTCGGCGGGCTGGCCGCGCTCGGCGGTCTGGTCGTGCTGTGGCTGACCCGCAAGCAGCGCTTCCCCAAGGGCAAGCTGTGGGCCCCGCTGGCGCTGCTGGGCATCGGAGCGCCGTTCGTCGGCAACATCTCGGGCTGGGTGTTCACCGAGATGGGGCGCCAGCCGTTCGTGGTCGCGCCCAACCCGAACCCGTCCGGTGTGGACGGAGTCTTCATGTACACCGCTTCGGCCGTGTCCTCCGGCGTCACGCCCGGCGAGATGCTGACCTCGGTGATCAGCCTGACCGCGCTGTACGGAGTGCTGCTGGTCGTGGAGGTCTTCCTGATGATCCGCTTCGCCCGTGGAGGCTTCGCGGCCGTGATGCCACCGGAGAAGGAACCGGGCGAGTCCGACTCCGACGAAGCCCTGTCCTTCGCGTACTGAGAGGTCGAGATGGATCTGCCCACCTTCTGGTTCCTCGTGATCGCCCTGCTGTGGCTGGGATACCTGTTCCTGGAGGGCTTCGACTTCGGCGTCGGCATGCTGCTGCCGATCTTCGGGCCCCGGCGCAGCGAGCACGGCAACACCGACCGCAGAGTCATGATCAACACCATCGGCCCGGTCTGGGACGGCAACGAGGTCTGGCTGATCGTGGCCGGTGGTGCCACCTTCGCCGCCTTCCCCGGGTGGTACGCCTCGCTGTTCTCCACCGCCTACCTGCCGCTGCTGTTGCTGCTGCTCGCGCTCATCGGCCGCGGGGTCGCCTTCGAGTACCGCGGCAAGGTCGACACCGACCGCTGGCGCCGCACCTGGGACACCGTGATCGTGCTGGCGTCCTGGATCGCACCGGCGATGGTGGGACTCGTCCTGTCCGCCAACGTCTTCGGCCTGCCGCTGGACGCCAACGGTGACCGGGTCGGCGGCTGGTGGACGATCTTCACCCTGCCCAGCGTCGTCGGTGCGATCGCCGTGGTCACCTTCTCGATGCTGCACGGAGCGGTGTTCCTGGCGCTCAAGACCGAGGGCGAGATCCGGCTGCGGGCCCGGCGGTTCGCGCTGCGCGCGGGCGTGCCGCTGCTGCTGCCGGTGGTCGCGCTGGTGCTGCTCGCCCAGTTCCGCGCGGGCTCGGCCTGGACCTGGATCCCGCTGGTCATCGCGCTGGTCGCCGGACTGCTCGGGGTCGCCCGGGTCGCCGCCGATCGCGAGGGCCAGGCGTTCTTCCTGCAGGCCGTCGCGCTGACCGGCGTCGTGGTGACCCTGTTCGGAGCGCTGTGGCCGAACGTCATCCCGTCCACCGTGGACCCGGCGTTCTCGCTGTCGATCTCCGACACCGCCGCCAGCGACTACCCGTTGATGATCATGACGTGGGTCGCCGCGTTCGGAACCCCGGCCGTGATGATCTACCAAGGCTGGACGTACTGGGTGTTCCGCAAGCGCATCGGCACCAAGCACATCCCGCCGGTGCACGCCCCGTGACCGGGCCGCTCGGCGCGCTGCCCCGGCTGTCCGGGGCGACCCGGCGCGCCCTGGTGGTCGCGGGACTGCTCGCCGCGGGCAACGCGATCGCGCTCATCGCGCAGGCGTGGGCGATCGGCAGCGCGCTCGCCGACGTCGTCGTGCGCGGCGTGCCCGCGGTCGAGATCGGCGACCGGCTGGTGGTCCTGGCCGTCGCCGTGATCGCCCGCGCCCTGCTGAGCTGGGCGACCGAATCGGTGTCCGCCCGCGCCGCCGCCGGGGCCAAGGAGGAGCTGCGCGCCCTGCTGCTGGACTCCGCCCTGCGGCGCGGCCCCGAGTGGATCGGCAGGCGCGGTCCCGCGGAGCTGACGGCGCTGGCCACCCGCGGTCTGGACGCGCTCGACGCCTACTTCACCAAGTACCTGCCCGCGCTGGTCACCGCCGCGATCGTGCCGCCGCTGGTCGGCGCCTGGATCCTCTGGTCGGACTGGGTGTCGGCGCTGGTCGTGGTCCTGACCGTGCCGCTCATCCCGCTGTTCGCCTGGCTCGTCGGCCGCTTCACCGAGCAGCGCATCGCCCGCGCCACCGATTCCGAGCACCGGCTGTCCGCGCGCCTGCTGGAACTGATCCGCGCGCTGCCGGTGCTCACGGCCTTCGGCCGCGCGCGGGCGCAGCGCGAGGTCGTGCGCCGCGTCAGCGAGGAGCACCGCCGCAGCACCGTCGCCACGCTGCGGATCGCGTTCCTGTCCGCGCTGGTGCTGGAGCTGTTCTCATCGCTGGCGGTGGCGATGGTCGCCGTCGGCATCGGTCTGCGGCTCGTCGCCGGCGATCTCGACCTGACCACCGGGCTGTTGGTGCTGGTCCTGGCCCCGGAGTGCTACCTGCCGCTGCGCGCGGTCGGCGCCGCGCACCACGCCAGCGAGGACGGTGTGGAAGCCGTCCGGCGGGTGGACGAGATCGTGTCCGCGCCCGAGGAGAAAGGCTTCGCGATCACCGGCTCTCCGGACGACGCCCCCGGCGTGCTGCGGGTGTCCGGACTGCGCGTGCGACGCCGCGACGCCTTCGTGCCGGACGGTCTGAGCTTCACCGCGCGCCCCGGAACCGTGGTGCGGCTCGCCATCGGCGACGTCGGCCCCAGCGGCAGCGGGAAGTCCACCACCTTGTCGGTGCTCCTCGGCTTCACGCGCCCCGACTCCGGCACGGTGACCTGCGGCGGAACCACCCCCGACGTCGCGGAGTGGCGTCGGCGGGTCGCCTGGGTCCCGCAGCACCCGACCTTCACCGGGGGAACGGCCCGCGACGAGCTGCTGGTGGCCACCGCCGATCAGCCGGACCTGGCCGAACACCTCGACGAGGCGCTGGGCGAGGCGTTCGCCGGCCACCTGCGGGACCGCCGCATCGACGAGCTGTCGGCCGGCGAGCGGCAGCGCGTCGCCGTCGCCCGCGCGCTGCTGCGGCTGCGCGGCTCGGCGACGTTCCTGCTGCTCGACGAACCGACCGCGCACCTGGACGCGGCCAGCGCGCAGCACGTCGACGCGGCGATCGAACGCGCCGCGGCATCGGGCGCGACCGTCGTCCTGGCCAGCCACCGCCCGACCGGTGACGGCGCCGAGGTCGAGATCTCCGCTCCGACCGTCGAAGCCCAGGCCGAGGAAGCGGCGACCGGCCGGGGACGGCTGCGCGACCTGATCAGCCTCCGGATGCTGGCCGGCGCGGGACTCGGGGCGCTGTCGCTGCTGTCCGGTCTCGCGCTCACCGCCGTGTCCGCCTGGTTGATCGCTCGCGCCTCCCAGCAACCCCCGATCCTCACGCTGTCCGTCGCGGTCGTCGGTGTCCGGACCTTCGCGCTCTCGCGTGCCGCGCTGCGCTACGTCGAACGTCTCGTCACCCACGACGCCGCCTTCCGCACTGCCGGTGACCTTCGGGAACGCCTGTGGTCCGGGTTGGTCCGCCGTGGACCCGTCCGCACCGCCGGACTCCGCCGCGGCGAAGGGGTGGCGCGGCTCGTCGACGACGTCGACAAGGTCCGCGACCTGATCCCGCGCGTCCTGCTGCCGCCCCTGATCGCGTTCGCGGTGCTCGTGGCCGCCGTCGTCGTCCAGGCGCTGGTGTTGCCCGAAGCCGGTCTCGTGCTCGCCGCCGCGCTGGTCGTGGCGAGCGTGGCGACCCCCGCCGCAGCGGTGATCGCCGAACGCCGCGCCAGCGACGCGGTCGCCGAGGGCCGTCGCGTCGTGGCGGCACGGGTGCTGGCGCTGCTCGACGGCGCCGCCGAACTGCTCGCCTTCGGCGCGCACACCGGCCGCCGAGCCGAACTCGCCGCTGCGGACACGCGGCTGGCTGCCCGCGCGCGCCGCGCCGCGTTCGGAACGGGTGCCGCGACCGCCGTGCACACGCTGCTGATCGGCGCCGCGGTGCTCGGCAGCGCCCACCTCGCGGCCATCGCGGTCGCCGAAGGGCGCCTGGCCCCCGAACTCGCACCGCTGCTCGGGCTCGTCCCGCTGGCCGCGGCCGAAGCCGTAGCGCTGCTGGCGCCCGCCGCGCAGCAGTGGCGGTCGATGCGCACCGCCCACGACCGGATCGCACCGCTCCTCACCAGCCAGGACGCCCAGGCGACGCCGACCCGCACCGGAGGCGAGATCGAACTGGTCGACGCCGACATCTCCTGGCCCGACGGCGAACCGGTGCTCACCGGCGTCGACCTGAACGTGCCCGCGGGATCGCACGTGGCCGTCGTCGGTCCCTCCGGAGCGGGCAAGTCGACCCTGCTCGCGCTGCTGCTCGGCTTCATGCCCGCCTCGCGCGGCTTGGCCCGGGTGCCCGAGCGCGTCGCCTGGTGCCCGCAGGACCCGCAGCTAGTGACCACCACCATCCGCGAGAACCTGCGGCTCGCCGCCCCACGCGCGTCCGACGCCGAACTCGCCGAAGCGCTCGACGCCGCCGCGCTGACCGGCTGGGACCTGGACACACCGGTCGGCAGCGGCGGAACCGAGCTCTCGGGCGGCGAAGCCCAGCGGCTCGCGCTGGCCCGAGCCTTGCTCGCCGACGCCGACCTGGTGCTGCTCGACGAACCCACCGCGCACCTCGACGCCGAGACGGCCGATGCGCTGCTGACCCGGCTGCGCACCGACCTCCGGGACCGGACCGTCGTGCACGTGACGCACCGGATCACCGAGACCGCGGGCGCCGACCTCGTGCTGCGGGTCGACGGCGGCACCGTCTCAGCCGTGACCACGGCGGATGTGTCATGAACCGCAGTCGCGACTCCCTTCACCGCGTGTACGGGCGCTATAGCCTCGAAAGCGTCATGGATTCCACTCTCGCCAGACGGATGCTCACCGCGTCCACCGAGATCACCAGAGTGGCGCTGTCCGCGGAAGACCCCGAGACCGTGCTGCCGCTGGTGGTCCGCCGCGCCGCGGAACTCGCCGAAGCGGACCTCGGCGTGGTCACCGTCCGCTCCGACGACGGCAGGCTCACCGTCGAAGCCGCCTACGGCGCACCGAGCGCGACCGGTCCGCTCGCCGACCCCGTCGGCACCGTGCTGTCCTCCCGTTCCGCGGCCGCCCGCGTCGCGCGCAGCGGCGTTCCCGTGGTCGTCGACGACCTGATCGACGACCCGTTGACCGCCCCGTACGTGCCCGCGTCGCTGCGGGTCTACGGCCCGTTCGCCGTCGCTCCCTTCGGCACCCGCGAACGACGTCTCGGCGCGCTCGCCGTCTACCGGCGGCGGGGCGCCTCGACCTTCAACCGCGTGGCCGTCGACGTGCTCACCTCCTTCGCCGCTCAGGCCGGGCTCGCGCTCGTGCTCGCCGAGGGCTCCACCGCTCGCCAGCGGATCGCCGTCTACCAGGAGCGCGAACGCATCGCCCGCGACCTGCACGACGTGATCGTGCAGCGCCTCTACGCCGCCGGTGTGCAGCTGGACGTGCTGCAACGACGGGTCGCGGGCAGCCTCGACACCGCCGACGCCGACCGGCTGGCCGAGACCGTCGAGCAGATCGACCAGGCCATCGCCGAGGTCCGGGCCACGGCCCGCACGCTGCGCTCGGCCGACCCGGAGACGCCCACCCAGGCACCCGCGCTCGACGACTCGATCCGCTCCGAGGTGCAGATCGCCGGCGAGCTCCTGGGGCGGCCCCCGAAGCTGGAGATCGACGGCGACCTCACCGACGTACCGGTCCCGGTCGCCGATCACGCACGAGCCGCGCTGCGCGAGGCGCTGTCCAACGTCGTCCGCCACTCCGGTGCCCGCACCGTCCTGGTCCGGGTCCGCCGGTCCGAGCCCGGACTGCGCTTGCAGGTCGTCGACGACGGCTGCGGTATCCCGCGCGACGTGAGCAAGCGCGGACTCCGCAACCTCGAAGAACGCGCCGCCGCAGCCGGCGGCCGCTGCACCCTCACCTCCTCCCCGGACAGCGGCACGACGGTCACCTGGGAAGTCCCGCTCTCCTAGATCGCGCTCCGCTCGATCGGGGACAAGCGGGTGCACACCCAGCGCTCCGCCCGCCGTTCGAGCCGCAGCGCCAGCGCGCGGATCCGGTGCGCGCCCACGACCAGGCACGCCTCCACCGCCGAGTCGCCGATCGCGCAGGCGTGCACCGAGCGCAGCCGGTACTCCGGGTGGTGCGCGCCCCGAAGCCGGAGGCCGAGGAGGTTGCCGAACACCGCGGCGGTCAGGTGCTCGCGCACGTTCTTCGCACCGGAACGCCCGGCCAGCACGTCGAAGACCTGCCCGCCGATCACCGAGGCCACCGATACCGCCGTGCGCTGAGCGGGATCGGGAATGGCCGGCTGCGGTGGATCGGTGCGGGGCAGCAGGGCGGTGCTGGGTTGGACTGCGGTCATGGGGCCTCCCACGTCGTTGATGTCGCCTTCGACGTGGAAGAGGCGCGAGACCCCCTGTTTCGGTCACTTTTCGGCCAGTACCACTCGATCGTGTGGCCTACGGTGCTTCACGTGGATCTGCGAGGACTGTTGCTCGACTACGCCGGGGTGCTCGACGAACCGGGGATGGACGCGGTGGCGAGAACCGTGCGCGGCGCGGGAGTGCGCACCGCCGTCGTCTCCAACGCCGACCGACTCGCGGATCCGGCATTGCCGGACGCATTCGACGCGGTCGTGCTCTCCGGTGTCGTCGGATACGCCAAACCCGATGCCGAGATCTACCGGCTCGCAGCGCGCCGTCTCGGACTCGAACCGGGGGAGTGCGTGTTCGTCGACGACCTCCGCCGCAATGTCGATGGCGCGGTCGCCGCGGGAATGGTGGGCATCCACCACTCCGACATCGAATCCACGGTCATGGAGCTCCAGGCCCTCTTCGACATCGAACTGGGCCTCTGACCTGGTGTTTCACCCTTAAAGGGGGGGTGGTGTTCACGGGGTTTTTCGGGGTGCGTAAAGTATTCCAAGTCAGAGCGACACGGGCCGGGAAAAACCGGGCCGGGCCTGACGGGGCCCCGAGAACCTCGCTTAAACCTTAGGGTGTTAGTGTGGTGGGGCCCGAGAAAAACGGGTAAGACCTTTTGATAATGTGAATACCGATTGAGCGGTTGTTTCGCTTGATGTCGCCGGGTACGGGGCTTGCTTGAAGGTCACGGAATGGCGACGGACGAGAATGAGACCCCCGGTTTGACCGAGGAAATCAGGATGGTCTAGAGTGGGAAACACCGCGAGAGCGGGAATCACCGAGGAAATGACTCCCCGGAGTTCGCGGCCCTGGAAAAGGGGGTTGTGGCGATGGTGTGGGTGTGTTCTTTGAGAACTCAACAGTGGACTGTTTTGTTAGTGTTCTTTTATGCCCCTGACCAGTTGTCTCTTCGGAGATGGTGGTTGGTGGTTTCTTTGAGTATCACGCTCCGACCTTTGGGTTGTTGAGTGTGTGCTGGGATTGTTTCAACAAGGCATTGT
>NZ_SMKS01000048.1:0-45716 GCF_004348435.1 Saccharopolyspora terrae
GGAGAAGGTGCCCACGACGGGCCCGGTGATCCTGGCGCCGAACCACCTCGCCGTGCTGGACAGCTTCATCGTCCCGCTGGTGCTGCCACGTCCGGTGGCGTTCCTGGCCAAAGCCGAGTAGTTCCGGTCCAGGCCAGGGCGATCGCGGCGTCGAGCAGGGCGCGTTGGGCGGTGCCGCCGACGCAGTGGTCGGCGAACTCCCGCTGGTGGTTGATCGCCGGGAGCGAGCCGATGCCGATGTAGGGGTGGATGGCGGGCACCACCTGCGAGACGTTTCCCATGTCGGTGGAGGCGCGGTTCATGCGGGACGCCGTGCCGTCCGGGGCGAATTCGCGGCCGAGCTCGACGGCGTTGGCGCGGTAGGCCGCCAGCGCCGCGTCGTCCGCGCGGAACTCCGCGTAGGGCTTGCTCTCCGGTTCCACGGTCAGCTCGCTCCCGGTGGCCAGCGCCCCGGCCTCGAAGGCGCGCATCACGCGCGGCTCCAGCTCGGCCAGCTCCGCGAGCGTTTCGGCTCGCACGTACCAGCGGCCGGTGGCGCGCTCCGGGATCGCGTTCGGCGCGTCCCCGGCGTGCGTCACGATGCCGTGCACCTTGGCCGATGCCGGGATCTGCTGGCGGAGCAGCCCGATGGCGACCTGGGCGACGGTGAACGCGTCGGCGGCGTTGATCCCGGACTCGGGGTAGGCGGCGGCGTGGGCCGACTTGCCCGAGTAGGAGATCTTCGAATGGCTCACCGCGAACGGCCGTGCCTCGGCGACGTCGACGGGCGCGGGGTGCACCATCATCGCCAGGTCCACCCCGGCGAAGGCGCCGCGGTCGAGCAGCTCGATCTTGCCGCCGCCGCCTTCCTCGGCCGGAGTCCCGTAGACCTCGACGGTCACGCCCGCGTCGTCGGCCACCGCTGCCAGCCCCAGCGCGGCGCCGATCGAACTGGCCGCGATGAGGTTGTGGCCGCAGGCGTGGCCGAGGCCCGGCAGCGCGTCGTACTCGGCGCAGAGCGCGATCCGCTTGGGGCCGGTGCCGAAGCTCGCGTGGAACGCGGTGTCCAAGCCGAGGTAGGCGGGGGTGACCGTGAACCCGGCCCGGTCGAGCAGCTCGGGCACGGCCGCGGCGGCACGGTGCTCCTCCCACGCCGTCTCCGGGTCGGCGTGCAGCCGTTCCGACAGGCCGATCAGCTCCTCGGCGTGCCGGTCGATGACGTTGCGGGCGGCGGCTTTCATGCTCGTCACGAGTCGTCTCCCGGGACGCCGTAGGACGGTGCGGAGGAGGGGTCGAGCCCGCGGGTCACGTAGTCGTCGCGCTGCGGGAGCCACACGTCGAGCAGCTCGGCGAGCCGGTCGACCGGGTCGTCCGCCCAGTCCACCCGGAGATCTGTGACCGGCCAGTCCACATCGGACATCACGACGAGGCCGGCGGAGTGCACGGGGCCTTCTTCGCCGCCGGCGATGAGCCCGGCCCGCAGGGCGGTGACGAGCCGCTGCTCCAGTTCCCCGGTGGCGGCGGTGAACGCGTCGACGATGGCCTGCGGGACGTGCTCGTCCGCCAGCATGTTGCCCGCGGCGACGACGCCGTCCGCGGTGGCCGATCCGTGCGTGCCCAGGGTCCGCGCACCGCTGTGGGCGAAGCCCGGGCCGGTCGTCCCGAGCGCGGTGAGCTGCCGGTACTCGATGTGGTCGGTGCCGGTGGTCACCTCGCGGATCGCCCGCGCGGCGTCGCCGTGCTCGTCGAGCCGGTCGAGGAGGCGAACCCCGAGCCGCGGGTCGGTGATGTTCTGGGATGCGGCCGCGCCGATGCCCGGGCGCAGGTGCGCGACGCGGGCGACGACGGCGGGGCTGGACGAGCTGGCCGCGATGCCGAACCGGACTCGGTCGCCGGTGCGGTCGCGGGCCACGATCGAGAAGGTCACTTCTCCTCCTTCGGGATCACGGCGATCGCGTCGATCTCGCACAGCCACTCGGGTCGTGCGAGCGCGGAGACCACCACGCCGGTCGAGATCGGGTGCACGCCCTTGGTCCAGCTGCCGACGACGCGGTAGACGTCCTCGCGGTAGCGGGGATCGATGAGGTAGATGGTCAGCTTGACGAGGTGCTCCATCCGGCTGCCCGATTCCTCGAGCAGCATCTTGATGTTGGCCATCGCCTGCTCGGCCTGGGCCGCGGCGTCGCCGATGCCGACGGATTCGCTGGTGTCGAGGTCCTGCCCGATCTGGCCGCGCACGTAGACGGTGTCGTTGGCGACGACGGCCTGGCAGAGGTCGTTGTCGAGGCTCTGCTCGGGATAGGTGTCGCGGGTGTTGAACGGTCGGATGCGACGGTGAACTGTCACTTCATGGCCTTTCCCTGGGGCTTCGTCGCACGCGTCGGCGGCGTCATCGCCTCAGCCTGAACTCGCCACTGAGGTTCTGTCCAGTAGATGTTTCCGGATCAATGAATCGAAACAACAGATGCACGCTGCATCGGGATGCCAGATGCAAGTGACAGAAAACATCTGTTGGACACGGGATGTGTCGGGGGCGAGGATCCGGTGAGAAGCAGCGGTGCGGAGGCGAACCGGGGCGGTTCACCCGCCGGTCCGGAGTGGAGGTCCGTGGATGTCAAGCCGAGAGGTCGAGGCCGTCGTCGTGGGCGGGGGGCAGGCCGGTCTGGCGATGAGCGAGCACCTGAGCGACTGCGGCGTGCCGCACGTGGTCCTGGAGCGCAACCGCATCGCCGAGCGCTGGCGCTCGGAGCGGTGGGACTCGCTGGTCGCGAACGGGCCGGCGTGGCACGACCGGTTCCCGGGGCTGGAGTTCGTCGACCTGTCGCCCGACGCGTTCGCCTCGAAGGACCAGATCGCCGAGTACTTCGAGGCGTACGCCGAGAAGATCGCCGCGCCCATCCGCACCGGCGTCGAAGTCACGTCGGTGCGGAAGAAGGAGGGGCGAGCCGGTTTTCGCGTGGAAACCTCGGAATGCTCCTTCGACGCCCGCTACGTGGTGGCCGCGACCGGACCCTTCCAGCGGCCCGTGATCCCGCCGATCGTGCCGCGCGACTCCGGACCCGTGCAGATCCACTCCAGCGAGTACCGCAACCCCGAGCAGCTGCCCGACGGTGCGGTGCTGGTGGTCGGCGCCGGGTCATCGGGCGTGCAGATCGCCGAAGAGCTCCGCCGGTCGGGCCGAACCACCTACCTCTCGGTCGGCCCGCACGACCGTCCGCCGCGCCACTACCGCGGACGTGACTTCTGCTGGTGGCTCGGCGTTCTCGGCAAGTGGGACGCCGAAACCCCGCCGTCGGGGGCCGAGCACGTCACCATCGCGGTCAGCGGAGCGCGCGGTGGCCGCACGGTCGACTTCCGGGCGCTGGCCGACCTCGGGATCGACCTCGTCGGGATGACCAGCTCGTTCGACGGCGGAGTCCTGCGCTTCGCCCCGGACCTCGGCACCCACATCGCCAACGGCGACGCGAACTACCTGGCGCTGCTCGACGAAGCCGACGCCTACGTGGCGCGCAACGGCCTGGACCTGCCGGAAGAACCCGAGGCACGCGAACTGGGCCCGGACCCCGCCTGCGTCACCGAGCCGACCCTCGAACTCGACCTCACCGCAGCCGGTGTCCACTCGATCGTCTGGGCGACCGGCTTCGCCGTCGACTACGACTGGCTGCAGGTCGACGCGTTCGACGAGGACGGCAGGCCGGAGCACCGCCGCGGCGTGTCCGCCGAGCCGGGCGTGTACTTCCTCGGCCTGCCGTGGCTGGCCCGCCGCGGATCGAGCTTCATCTGGGGCGTGTGGCACGACGCGAAGTTCGTCGCCGATCACATCGCAACCCAACGCAGATACCTGAGCCTCTAGGTCGAGAAGTTCGGTCGGGCGCGGTCTCACGGCCGCGGCCGAACGATCAGCCCGCGTAGAGCTCGCGGCACAGGTCTCGGAACTCCTGCGCCCGGCGGGTGAGGCGGACTCCGCGCATCGACGCGACGACGATCTCCAGCGACGGCACGTCGTCGGTCAGCTCGAGCGCCACCGCCCGGGACCCCGAGTAGGTGGTCTCGTCCGGTGGACGCTGGTTGAGCAGGGCGAATCCGTGCCCGTTGGCGACGAGGGCCCGGACGGTCTCGTAGCCGCTGGCGCGGTGGCGGATGCGCGGCCGCACCCCCGCGTCGCTGAGGATCGATTGCAGGTAGTCGCGGCTGTGCGGCAGGTCGAGCAGCACCATGGGCTCGTCGGCGAGGTCGCGGAGCGAGACCTTGCGGCGCTTCCGCCGCGCGAGCCGGTGGTCCTCGGCGACCAGAACGTAGGGCGAGGCCGTGCCCACGACCTCGCGTTCGATGTCGTCGTCGAGGTCGTAGCCGTAGAGCAGGGCGAGTTCGGTCGCGCCCGAGCGCAGGGCCGCCTTGAGCGCGTGGTGCTCGCCCTCGCGGAACGACAGGTGGACCCGCGGGTGCCGGGCCTCGAACTCGGCCAGCAGACCGGGCAGCCGGAACGGCGCGAGCGTCGCGAAGCAGCCGACCGCCAGCGTGCCGACCAGCTCCGTGCCGGACTGCCGGGCGGTCTCGACGAGTTCCGCACCGTGGGCGAGGAAGTCCAGCACCCGCTTGTAGAACTCCTCACCCGCGGTGGTCAGGCTCAGCCCCCGGGCGTGGTGGCGCAGCAGGAACTGCACCCCCATCTCCTTCTCCAGCTGAGCGATCGCGGTCGACACGGCCGACTGCGAGACCAGCAGTTCGTTCGATGCCGCGGTCATGCTCAGGTGCCGTGCGGCGGCCTCGAAGTAGCGCAGCTGCACGAGGGTGAAGGAGGGCTCGCTCATGGCGACATTCTGCCTCCCGCGCCGGTGCGCACGACGCAGGTCGTGGACCGGCCCCGAACGGTCTTCGGGTTCAGCCTGGTCCCGCAGCGCGGATGCGATCAGTTGGCTGCCGGGCTGCAATGGGACGGATGCACCAGACGAGCGAGCGGTCCGGCCGCGCGGACGAGGGGAGGTGCCGTGCCACGAGCTGAGCTGGACGCCGCGCACATCACCGACCCCGCCCTGCGCCGCTCCTACGAGCTCTGCCGCGGCCTCCACGCCCGCCACGGGAGGACCTACTTCCTGGCCACCCGCCTCCTGACGCCCGCGCAACGACCGTCGGTGCACGCCCTCTACGGGTTCGCCCGCTGGGCGGACGACATCGTCGACGAGCCGAGCGAGCCCGAGGAGCCCGAGCGGTGCGCGGAGCGGCTCAGCGGCCTGGGTGCCGAACTGCTCTCGGGCATCCGGAGCGGGAGCTGCTCCGATCCGCTGCTGGCCGCCGTGGTCGACACCGCCGTGCGGCACGGGCTGCCCAGCGAGCTCTTCGAGGACTTCCTGAGGTCCATGCGCATGGACCTCTCGGTGCGCGACTACCCGAACCGCGACGCGCTGGGCACCTACATGCGCGGTTCCGCCGAGGTGATCGGCTTGCAAGTGCTGCCGGTGCTGGGCGCTGTCGTCCCGCTCGACGAGGCCGCGCCGCACGCGGCAGCGCTCGGCCGGGCGTTCCAGCTGACGAACTTCCTGCGCGACGTCGCCGAAGACCTCGAACGCGGACGCGTCTACCTCCCCGCCGACGAGCTCGCCGCGCACGGCGTGGACCGGGACCTGCTCCTCTGGTGCCACCGCCACCGCCGCACCGACCCCCGGGTGCGCGCGGCACTCGTCGAACAGCACGCGCACACCCGGGAGATCTACCGGTTCGCCGAGGTCGGGATCGGGATGCTGGACCCGGTGTCGCGGCCCTGCGTGCAGACCGCGCACGCGCTGTACTCGCGCATCCTCGACCGCATCGAAGCCGACGACTTCGCGGTGTTCACGCGCCGCGCGGTGGTGGGCAAGGCCTACCGCGCGCGCATCGCCGGCGCCGCGTGGTTCCGGGCCGTCCGGGCGCGCGAGCGCGGTGCGCACCGGCCCGCACCCACGAGAGGTGCGCGGCCGTGAACGCGGACCAGTGGCAGTACCTGCTCGTGATGGCGGGATGCCTCCTCGTCGTGCTCCCGCTGGAGTGCCTCGGCGCACGCGTGCTGCGCGAACCGGGGAGGATCGCCGCCGCCGTGCTGCCGGTGGCGTTGATCTTCCTGGTGTGGGACGCGGTGGCCGTCTGGGCCGAGGTGTGGAGCTTCAACCCGCGCTACACGCTCGGGGTCTCGCTGGCCGGGATCGTGCTGGAGGAGTTCCTCTTCTTCCTGGTCGTCCCGCTGTGCGCGTTGTTGACCTACCAGTCCGTCGAGGCGCTGACGCGGCGCGGTCGACGCGCCCGCAGCGACGTGGAGGTGCACCGGTGACCGGGCTCGGGTACACGCTCCCGGCGCTGCTGTCGGTGGGCGTCGTGGTCCTCCTGGAGTGCGCCGTCCTGCGCACCGGGCTGTTCGCCAAACCGGCCTACTGGATCTCCGTGGCCATCGTCCTGGCGTTCCAGGTCCCCGTCGACGGGTGGCTGACCAAGCTCGACGCACCGATCGTCATCTACGATCCCGCGCACATCAGCGGCATCAGGTTCCCGTGGGACATCCCGGTCGAGGACTTCCTCTTCGGCTTCTCCCTGGTCACCGCGGTGCTCCTGGCGTGGGAGCGGCAGCGCCACCGACGTGGCCGAACGGGGGCCGCGCGATGAGGCGCAGGCAGACCGCGCTGCGCGCCCGCGCCGTCCCGGCGGCCTTCGACGGCGCAGCAGCGTCCTACGACGCCCTCGTGGCGGCCGATCCCGGGTACCACCGCCACCTCCGCGCCTCCGCACGCCGCATGGGACTGCCCGGCAGCGGTGCTGGGCTGCGGATCCTCGACGCCGGTTGCGGCACAGGGGCCTCCACGGCAGCGGTGCTGGACGCGGCACCGCTCGCGCAGGTCGTCGCGGTCGACGCGTCCGAGCAGATGCTGCGCTGCGCTCAGCGGAAGACGTGGCCCGCGTCGGTGCGCTTCGCGCACTGCCGGGTCGAAGACC
The DNA here is from genome assembly GCF_004348435.1 of Saccharopolyspora terrae. NCBI lineage: Bacteria > Bacillati > Actinomycetota > Actinomycetes > Pseudonocardiales > Pseudonocardiaceae > Saccharopolyspora > Saccharopolyspora terrae. The sequence continues at coordinate 6,937 of NZ_SMKS01000048.1, forward strand.
TGCCTGAGGACGGCCCCTTCGACGCCGTCTTCGCCGCCTACCTGGTCCGCAACCTGGATGACCCCGACGGGCAGCTGCGCGCGTTCCGGAGGCTGCTGCGCCCCGGCGGCAGGCTCGTCGTGCACGAGTTCTCGGTGCGCGATTCGATGCGGGCGCGCGCGGTCTGGAACCTCGTGTGCTGGACGATCATCATCCCCGCCGGAACCGCGGCGAGCGGGAGTTCCGCGCTGTACCGGTACCTGTGGCGCAGCGTCCGGTCGTTCGACGGGGTGGAGCGCTTCCAGCGGCGACTGCGGGACTGCGGTTTCACCGACGTCGAGACCCGGACGGTGTCGGGGTGGCAGCGGCGCGTGGTGCACACCTTCCTCGCCAGGGCACCTTCCGGGAACACCCCCGATGCGTGACCAGGGCTGCGCGGACCCGCGGGCGGTGCGGCACCGGGCACCGCCTGGAGTCGCCGACGCGGGTGCGCTCGGGCGCAGGCCCCGAGTCGTGGTCGTCGGAGGTGGCGTCGCCGGGCTGTGCGCGGCGACCGGCCTGGCCGAGCGGGGCGTGGAGGTCGAGCTCGTCGAGCGCAACACCCACCTCGGCGGTCGCGTCGGCGGCTGGACCGAGCAGTTGCCCGACGGCGACGAGGTCGCGATGAGCCGCGGTTTCCACGCCTTCTTCCGCCAGTACTACAACCTGCGGAAGTTGTTGCGCAGGACCGACCCGGGCCTGGAGCGCCTCGTCGCGCTGCCCGACTACCCGCTGATCGACGCCGAAGGCCGGATCGACACGTTCCAGGGCCTGCCCCGCACGCCGCCGTGGAACGCGCTGCTGTTCGCCTTGCGCAGCCCCACGTTCCGCCTCTCCGACCTGGCGAGGCTGGACCCCCGCGCGGCGGCGCCGCTGGCGACCGTGTCGGTCCCGGAGATCTACGAGCGTCTCGACCACGTCGACGCCGCGACGTTCCTCGACCGCATCCGCTTCCCCGGAGCGGCCCGGCACCTGGCGCTGGAGGTGTTCTCCCGCAGCTTCTTCGCGACCCCGGAGCAGATGTCGGCGGCGGAGCTGGCCACGATGTTCCACATCTTCTTCCTCGGCTCCAGCGAAGGCCTGCTGTTCGACGTTCCGGAGGCGGGTTTCGAGCGGAGCCTGTGGGATCCGCTCCGCACGTACCTGACCGCGCTCGGCGTCGGGTTCGACCTGGGCACCGCGGTGTCGGGGATCGAACGCGGCTCCGACGGCACCTACCGGGTGCACCGCGACCGAGGTGCACCTCTCGACGCCGACGGCGTGGTCATCGCCGCTGACGTGCGGGCGCTGCGGCAGCTCCTGGACGACTCGCCGGACCTGGAGGCGCCCGGTTGGTCGGAATCGGTGCGCGGGCTGCGCAACGCCCCGTCGTTCTTCGTCCAGCGGCTCTGGCTGGACCGGCCGGTCCAGCCGCGCCGGGCGGCGTTCCTGGCCACCAGCGGCCACGGCCCGCTCGACAACATCAGCGTCCTGGACCGCTACGACGGTGAAGCGCGCGGCTGGGTGGCCCGGCGCGGTGGCTCCGTGGTCGAGCTGCACGCCTACGCCGTGGCGGAGCACCCGGGGGACTGCGCCCGAACCCGCCGCCTGGGAAACGACCTGGTGGGTCGGCTCCACGAGCTCTACCCCGAGACCGCGCGAGCGGGTGTCGTCGCGGAATCGGTGCTGTGGCGCGAGGACTGCCCGCTGTTCGGTGTCGGCGACTTCCTCCGGCGGCCGGGCGTGACGACTCCGCACGCAGGCCTCGTGCTCGCCGGCGACGGTGTCCGGATCGACCTGCCCGTGGCGCTGATGGAACGGGCCGCGACCACCGGTTGGCACGCCGCCAACCGGCTGCTCGGTCACTGGGGACTTCGGGGGCACGAGCTGCGCTCGGTTCCCACCTGCGGTCGCAACGGCGTGCTGCGGCGGCTCGCCCAGCGAGAAGGGAGGACTCGGTGGTGAACATCCTCGACCAGTGGCCCGAGAGGTGGCCGCTGCAACCCGTTCCCAGGGGCGCGTGGGCCGAGCAGTACCCGACCTACCCCGAGGCCGAGCCGCGCATCATCCGTGCCGCGCTCGCGCGGGCCGAGCGCCGCTCCGGCGGCAACTGGTACGTCTTCGCGGGCAGCCGCCAGGTTCGCGCCGACCGGCCGCTGGGTTTCCACGTCGCGGGGACCGAGCTCGTGGCCTGGCGCGATCGGTCGGGAGTGCTGCAGGTCGGGCCCGGTGCGTGCCCGCACCTCGGGGCTCCGCTGAGCGAGGCCGCCGTGCACTGCGGAGCTCTGGTGTGCCGGTGGCACGGGATGCGCCTGGGAGGCCGCGGACGGCCCGGCTGGAAACCCTTGCCCAGCCACGACGACGGCGTTCTCGCCTGGGTCCGGCTGGACAGCGCGGGGGAGGAGGAGCCGCTCGACGAGCCGGTGATCGCCGCCCGCCCGGTGGCGCGCCGCAGCATCGACGCGGTCATGGCGGTGACCGGTGTCTGCGAACCGTCCGATGTGGTCGCCAACCGCCTCGATCCCTGGCACGGCGCGTGGTTCCACCCGCACTCGTTCACCCGGCTCCGCGTCCTGAAGACTCCGCCGGTCGACGGCGCGGTACCTGTCGAGGACCGCTTCCTCGTCGAGGTCACCTTCCGCGTGGCGGGACGCCTCGGCGTTCCCGTCCTCGCCGAGTTCACCTGCCCCGAGGCGAGAACCGTGCTGATGCGCATCATCTCCGGGGAAGGCGCGGGCAGCGTGGTCGAAACGCACGCCACGCCGGTGGGGAGCACGGCCGACGGGCGTCCGCTGACGCAGGTCGTCGAAGCCGTCGTCGCGACCTCGCCCAGGACCGGCTTCCTGCTCGCCAGGAACGCGGCGACGCTGCTGCGACCGGCCATGGCGCGGGCGGCGCGCAGGCTCTGGCGGGACGACCTCGCCTACGCCGAACGCCGCTACGCCGTCCGCACCGGGCGGCACGATCGCGCTGGGCGGAAGCCCTGAGGGGTGCTTCAGCCCGGCATCTCGCCGGTCGTGGCGAACTCGAGTCGGCGGGCCACGGACACGGCCTGGTCCGCGAAGCGCTCGTAGAACCGGGCGAGCAGCGCGAGGTGCATCGCGGAGGCCACGCCGTGCGGCCAGCTGTCGGTGCGCACCGCGGCGTCCAACCGGCTGCTCAGAGCGTCGACCTCGTCGTCGGTGCTGTTCAGCCAGGCGGAGTCCGCGGGACCCGAACCTCGGATCAGCTCTTGCAGGGAACCGGCCATGGTCACGGTCACCTCGCCCAGGGCGGCCACGATGTCGGCGACCTCGTCGTGCACGACCGGGTCCGGATGGCTGTAGCGGACCAGGCCCGCGACGTGGGCGGCCAGATCACCCATCCGCTCGACCTTCACCCCGCAGTACAGGACGGCCAGGACGGTGCGCAGATCACCGGCCACGGGTGATTGCAGCGCGAGCAGCCGCTGGGCGTGGTCCTCGCAGGTGTTGCGAGCGTCGTCGAGCTCGGCATCGGCGGTGAGGACCCGCTCGGCCAACGACACGTCACCGGTGGTCACGGCTTGTGTGGCGAGCCGCATGGCCTCGGCCGCCTGGCCGGCCATCGCGGCCAGCTGCTCGCCGAGCTCCTCGAGTTCGCCGTGGAACGCTTCTCGCATCTGATCTACCCTAACCGGACATATCTGCTCGTGCGTGATCGGGAACGGCCCCGTTCCGCGCCGGCGGTTCGCGGCCCAGGTCAGCGGCGATCCTGGAACCTCAGCCGGAGGTGCGGGCGTCCAGGAAGCGGCGGCGACCGAAGTCCAGGTCGACGATCGGCTCCGGGTACGACAGCGCGCGGCGCTGGTCGTCTGGGAGCTTCCACGGGGTGTGCACCGCCGGGCCGTCGATGTCGCGCAGTTCCGGCACGTACCGCCGCACGTAGTCCCCGCGCGGGTCGTAGCGCTCGGTCTGGCGCAGCGGGTTGAGCACCCGGTTGGGTCGGGTGTCCGTGCCGGTTCCGGCCACCCACTGCCAGTTCATCTGGTTGTTCGCCACGTCCCCGTCCACCAGGTGCCACAGGAAGTGCCGGGCGCCGGCCCGCCAGTCGTGGTGCAGCGTCTTGGTCAGGAAGCTCGCGGTGATCATCCGAGCGCGGTTGTGCATCCAGCCCTCCCGCAGCAGCTGGCGCATGCCCGCGTCCACGATCGGATATCCGGTGCGCCCCTCCGCCCAGGCGCGCAGCTCCTCCGGCGCGTCGCGCCAGTCGTCGCCGCGAGGGCGGTAGTCCTCGGTCGAGGTGCGCGGGTTCGCGGCCAGCACCTGGTGGTGGAAGTCCCGCCACGCCACCTGCCGGACGAACTCCTGCGCGCCCTGGGTGCGGGTGCCGACCCGGTGCACCACCTCGGTCGGCGAGAGCGTGCCGAAGTGCAAGTGGGGCGACAGCCGCGAGGTGCGATCCCCGGCGAGGTCGTCGTGCCCGGACGAGTAGTCGTCGACCAGACCGTCAGCCCATTCGGACAGCAGGCTCCGGCCGCTGCGCTCGCCACCTCCGACTAGGTCCTCGGCCGGGACGCCGGAGCTGATCTCGGCGGCCTGCGGAACCTTCCCCGGGTCGAGGTCGGGGAGGCGCAGCCGGTCCGGTGGGGGCAGCGGTGACCGCTGACCGGTCTCCTGCCAGCGCCGGAGGTACGGGCTGAACACCGCGAAGTGCGCGCCGCCGCCGGTCGGGGTGATCGCGCCGGGCGCCACGGCGGTGATGGACGCGTCGTGCAGGTGCACCCTCGCGTCGAGCCCGTCGACCAGCGCGTCCTGCCTGCGCTGCGCGTGACCGCTGACGTCGGCGGCCAGGTGGACGTCGGTGACGTCGTGGTCGGCGACCAGTTCCGCCAGCTCCTGCAGCGGATCACCGCGCCGGACGACCAGGGCTGCACCCCGTTCGCGCAGGGCGTCGTCCAGGTCGGCCAGGCTGCGGGCCAGGAAATCGGCGCGGTTGGACCCGGCGAACCCCGTTCCGGTGATCGCGGGGTCGAGGACGAACAGCGGGATCACCCGGTCCGCGCCGGTCGCCGCGGCGTGCAGCACCGGGTTGTCGTGCACCCGCAGGTCACGGGTGAACAGGGCGACGGCGACGGTCATCGGAAGGCACCTCGCGGATCTCGTTCGTGCGGGTCAACAGCATGCCCGAATCGTTCGGGCAAGACCGTGCCCGCACGCCGCGGCGAGTCGGGGATGGCTCTGCGGAGCGCCTCGGTGCGGGGAACCATCCCGGTACGCGGTGCACCGGCTGGTCGGTGGCGTGGCGTTGCGGCGAGGACGTCGGGACCCGCTTCGGCTGCACGCCGGGGGAGCGCCGGACTGGTGGCGGGTCGAACACGTCGACCGCCCCAGGCCGCTGCGGTTGCGGGCGGAGATCGAGGTGCCTGGCTGGAGCTCGGCGTGGAGGCCGACGATGGCGGCGCGCTCTACCGGCAGTGCGCGGTGTGCGAACCGCACGGGTTGACCGGACAGCTGTACTGGGCGGCGGGGATCTACCCGTACCACGGCCTCGTGTTCGGCGGGATGGTCAGCAACATCGCGAACGCCGCGGATCTCCGGCGCGCACCTCGAATCCCGCGCTGAGCACGCCCGGTTGGTGCGGTCATTCGGTTCGGACGGACCAGTGGCTGAGCAGGATCAGCGCCACGGCCAGGGCTGCGGTGGTGAAGAAGGCCGCGCCTTCGCCGAGCGCGAGGCACAGCAGGGCCAGAGCCGCCGTCGTGAACCCCAGCGCTCTGCGCGTGGTCCCCCAGTCGCGGAACCGGGTCCGGGGGTGGGTCAGCTCGCCGGCCAGCGCCGGGTCGTCGGTGCGCAGCTGTCGTTCCATCTCTCCGAGGATGCGGATCTCATGGCGTCGAAGCATGGCGTCCTCCGGCGGTCGGCGGGCCTGTTGAGGCAACCATGCAGACACGCCACCGGCACGGGTAGGGCCGATAGACCCTCCCTCCACCGCGCGGGACGGGAACAGGTGAGCGGACTGGCCGAACCGGAGTGCGGTCGTGAAGAATCTCCGGTGCCGGCTCGGCACGTCCGGGCTCATGCTGACGCCTACTGATGGGGAAACGACCTATGCGGACCGTTCCGCTCGGAACGACCGGTGCTCTTGCTCCCAACGTCACCTCCGGGATGATGCGGATCGCGGACAAGACCGATGAGCAGATCCGCGAGCTCTACACCACGGCCCGCGAGGCCGGGATCGACTTCTTCGACCACGCGGATCTCTACGGCTTCCGGCACCCGGGAGGCGGCACGCACCACTGCGAGCGCAGGTTCAACGAGGCGTTGGGGCTCTCCGCCGCGGAGCGAGAGCAGATCACGTTGCAGACGAAGACGAGCATCGTCGACGAGGAGTGGCACTACGACTCGTCCTACGAGCACATCGTGTCCTCCGTGGAGGATTCGCTGCGGGCGCTGGGCACGGAGTACGTCGACGTGCTGCTGCTGCACCGCCCGGACGCGCTGGTCGAGCCGGATGAGGTGGCGCGCGCCTTCGACGAGCTCGAATCCGCCGGGAAGGTGCGCAGCTTCGGCGTCTCGAACTACACGCCGCGGCAGATCGACCTGCTGAAGACCGCTGTGCGGCAGCCGATCGTGGCCAATCAGGTGCAGTTGTCGGTGACGCACGCGACGATCGTCGCGCAGGGCCTGGCCGCCAACACGGCCGTCGACGACGCGCTCACCCGCGACGGCGGTGGCCTGGTCGAGCACTGCCGCATCAACGGGATCACCGTCCAGGCGTGGTCGCCGTTCCAGAAGGGCGCCCAGGGCGGAGTCTTCCTGGGAGACGCGGAGTTCCCGCGGCTCAACGCGATGCTCGACGAGCTCGCGGCCAAGTACGGCGTCACGCCCATCGCGATCGCCACGGCGTGGATCACCCGCCACCCGGCCGGGATGCAGGTGGTCCTCGGCACCACCACCCCGCAGCGCATCACCGACGCCGCTGCGGGCTCGGACATCCGGCTCACCCGAGGCGAGTGGTACGGCCTCCTCCAAGCAGCAGGCAACCACGTGCCGTGACGCGGGCAGCCGTGGGAATGAACGACACGATGCAGGACCCTGCGCTCAGCCGGGCAAGATCTGGCCTGGGTGCCGTCTCGAAGAACCGGGCGGAGATGCGAACCGAGTTGCAAGCAGTGGGTGAACTCGCGCGCTGGACGTGGGTTGATCGGATCGCGCGTGTGGTCACCGAGGTGCTGGCGCCCTCTGTGGTCGTGACGGTGTTGCCGTTGATCGTGGCGTGGCAGGCGACCCGTGCCGCGGGCCCGACGCTGGGATGGGGGCTCCTGGTGGCTTTGACCAGCAGCGTGCTGCCGATGGTGGTGATCGTGTGGGGTGCGCGTTCGGGGCGGTGGGACGGGCACCATGTCCGCGACCGGAAGGGCAGGCTCGTGCCCTTCCTGGCCCTGATCGTGCTGAGCAGCATCGGTTTGGCGCTGCTCATCGTTCTGGGTGCGCCGTGGATGCTGGTGGCGCTGGACGTCACGATGGTCTCCGCCTTGCTCGTCACCGGGGCGATCACGATCTGGTGGAAGGTGTCTTTGCACGCTGCCGTGGCCGCTGGTGCGGCCGTGGTGCTGGTGGTTCTGCACGGGCCGGCGTGGTTGCTGTCATCGCTGGTCGTCGCGGCGATCTCGTGGTCGCGGGTACGGCTTGGTGACCACACGACGGCACAGGTCGTGGGTGGTTCGGTGGTCGGTGCGGCCGTTGTCGGGGGACTGTTCGCTGTCCTGGTCTGACGGGGTCAGGGGTTGCGTGGGTTGAAGTGCTGTCGTTCGAGGGCCAGGGAGACGAGGACTCCTGCGAGCAGGCCCCAGAACGCGGAGTTGATGTTCAGGGGGTTCACGCCTGAGACCGTGACGAGGAAGGCCAGCAGGGCGCCGAGGGTGAAGTTCGTGCTGAACGCCGTGACGAAGGCGCCCTGCAACGCCCGGAGCATGGCCAGGCCTCCCAGCACGGCGATGAACGCCGGGGGCGTGGCCAGCATGAAGCTGACGAACGCCGGGGCGAACAGGCCGACGACGATCGCGCCGAGCCCGCACACGATGCCCGCCGTGTACTGGCGGGAGCGTTCGGTGGAGGCGACCAGGAGCGCGTTGGTCGGGCCGGTCAGGCAGGTCGAGACCGCGCCGACCGCGGCGGCCGGCAACGACCAGAGCCCGCACAGGACGGCGGCCACGTTCGTCGGCGGGTTGTGGCCTGCCTGCTTGAGAACCGCTGTGCCCTGGCCGTTCTGGACCACCAGGACCGTGATCGCCAGCGGTACGACGAGCTCGGTGATCGCCCGCCAGGAGAACTCCGGGGTCTGCAGCATCGGCTGGGCGAGCCATCCCGCGCTGTCGAGGGCGAACCTGCCCGAGGCGGCGACGGCGAGCGCACCGGCGGCCAGCGCGCCGAGGATCGGCGGGACCAGGCGTCCCGCGCGGGGAAACGCGCTCAGCACCGCGAAGACCGCGATCATCGGCACGGCGACGCTCATGTCCGATCCGGTCGCGGTGACGAGGTCGAGCCCGAACCGCAGGAACACCCCGGCGACCATGGCCATCACGATCGGCATCGGCAAGGCGGCCATGATCGTGCGCACCCAGCCCGTGAGGCCGATCGCGAGGATCAGCAGCGCGGTCACGACGAACGCGCCCAGGATCTCCGGCCAGCTCAGGTGGTTCAGCGATGCGCCGACCACCACGGTGCCCGGGATCGTCCAGAAGAACGCCAGCGGCTGCCGGTAGACCCAGGACGCGATGGCGGTGAGGATGCCGTTGAGGAAGAACACCCCGAACACCCACGACGCCAGCTGCGCCGAGCTGAGGCCGCCGTGGGTGCCCGCCGAGAGGATCACGGCGATCGGGCCGCTGGCCGAGAAGACGAGACCGACGATCCCGCCCGCGACCGACGCCCCGCTCAGGTCCCGCAGCACCCGGCGGGGCCCGGTGGCGGGGGAGGCCGGACGTTCGAACCGTTCCCGGTGGACCGGCTTCTCGATGTCGACGTCGTCGAGCGTGCTGGTCACGAATCCCCCTCGGGCGGAGAAGGTGCCGGGTGTCCACAACGGACACCCGGCATCGGTGGAGTCCTGCTGAGAGCTGTTGAGGGATGCGCTACCCGCGCCGCCCTCAACGGCCGTACTCAGCCGTTGATCTTGTTGGGGTGCACCGCCAAGGGTGTGACCTCGATGTTCATGTACGGGAACAGCGGAAGCCCGGACAGCACGGAGTGCAGCTCGTCGTGGTCGGCGAGGTCGACGACCGAGACGTTCGCGTACTCGCCCGCGATCCGCCACAGGTGCGGCCACTTGCCTTCGCGCTGGAGCTTCTGGCTGTACTCCTTCTCGCGCGCGAGGAGGTCGGCGCGTTCCTCCGGATCGAGGTCCGGCGGGAGGTTCACGTCCATGCGGATGTGGTAAAGCACGAGTGTGTCTCCTGTGGACTGATCGGTCAGGCGGGGTCGAGGACGAAGCCGTACTCGATGGCCTCGCCACCGGCGGCCGGCTTCGGGGCGAGCATCAGCTCGGGCTTGACGGCCGAGGCGATGTCGTCGTCGTTGTGCTCGTCGCCGGGGAAGTACAGCTGCGCCGTCAGCAGCTCGTGACCCGGTGCCGACACCTTGACGTGCAGGTGCGCCGGGCGCCACGCGTGCCAGCCGGCCGCGGAGATGAGCTTGCCGCAGGCCCCGTCGGTGGGGATCTGGTACGGAGCAGGGCGCACCGTGCGGATCTCGAAGTTGCCGTCGGCGTCGGTGGTGAACGACGCGCGCAGGTTCCACTCCGGGATGTTCGGCGCGAACTGCGAGTAGAAGCCGTCGGCGTCGGCGTGCCACAGCTCCACCTTCGCCCCCGCCAGCGCGGAGCCGTTGGTGGAGGTGACCTTCCCGGTCCAGGTCAGCGGCGTGCCCGATTCGTTCTCCCGCATCGGGACCGACCCGCTGGAGCCCTGCTCGGGGGCGTCCGGGACGTAGTACGGGCCCTCGATGGTGCCCTTGTTGCCCTCGCGGTGTTCGGTCGCGACCTCCTCGACGACGTGCTCGACCCAGACGTCGAGGAACAGCGGCCACTCGCCGTCCTCGCCGACGCTGATCAGCCACGCCTTGAGGGCGTTGTACTCGTCGTAGGTCACCTTGTGCTTGCGGATCGTCTCGTGGACGGCCTCCAGCACCTCGCGGGCGAGGGTGCTGACGCGCTCGGGCGGCGTGTTCTCCACGCCGACCAGCTTGTCGCTCTTGAACCGCTCGGTCGCGTTGGCGCCGGAAGCGGCGGCGGTGGCCGAATCAGAAGCGGTGGTCATGGGATCCTCCTTGGTTCGTGGTGGGTCAGGAGTCCTGGCGGTAGTGCCGGAGCTTGTCGGGATCGAGTTCGGCGCCGAGACCGGCGCCGGGTCGGACGGTGAGCTCACCGTCGCTGATGCGCAGCGGCTCGGCCAGCAGGTCGTCGCTCATGTCCAGGAAGTTGGACAGCTCGCCGGCCCGGCGGGAGGTCAGCGAGTAGGCGGCGCCGAAAGCGACGCTGCACAGGGAACCGAGCTGGCCGTCGATCTGGTTGCCCATCACGACCTCCAGCCCGAGCCCTTCGGCGAGGTGGTGGGTCCGCTGCGAGCGGGTGAACCCGGACCGCGCGGTCTTGATGCTCACCGCCGTGGCCGAACCGCCGAGGATCTCCCGGGTGACGTCGGCGGGGGAGACGGCGGATTCGTCGGCGATGAACGGCACGTCGAGCTGCTGCACCAGCCAGCGCCGCCCGAGCACGTCGTCGGCCGGGCACAGCTCCTCGGCGAAGAGCAGGTCGAGGTCGGCCATCTCCTTCATGGCGCGCGCGGACTCGGCGGCCGTCCAGCCCCGGTTGCCGTCGACGTAGAGCTCGACGGAGTCGCCGAGCCCTTCGCGCAGCGCGCGCACCACGGCGGTGTCCAGGAACACCGGGCGGCGACCGACCTTGACCTTGAACGTGGTGATTCCGTAGTTGTCGCGCATCTTCTCGGCCTCGGCCAGCATCGCGGCCGGCTCGTCGAAGCCGAGCATGTGCGACACCCGCATCCGGTCGGTGAAGCCGCCGAGCAGCTCGGTCACCGACACGTCGAGGGTGCGGCCGAGCGCGTCCCACATCGCCATGTCGATGGCCGACTTCGCGGTCGGGTTCCCCACGGTGCGCCCGAGCCGGGCGTGCGCGATCTCGCGGTCCAGCAAGCTCAGGCCCGCCAGCTGCGGAGCGAAGATCGAGTCGATGACGGCGACGATCCCGGCCTGGGTCTCGCCGTAGGTGAACGGCCGGGGCGGAGCCTCGGCCACGCCGACGATCCCGTCGTCGGTGTGCACCCGAACCAGCACGTGCTCGGCGGCGTGCACCTCGCCGGAGGCGAAGCGCAGCGGCTTGCGGTACGGGATGGCGAACGGGATCGCTTCCACCTGGGTGATCTTCATGAACCGGCCTCTGCTGGTGGTCGTGCGGACGGGAAGACGTCCTCCAATTCGGCGAGGACGGTGTTGACCAGGGGCGAACTGGTCTCGCGGTGCCAGGCCAGCGCCAGCTCGACGGTCGCCGCACCGGCGAGGTCCCGGAACACCACCCCGGCCAGCGGCAGCGAGCGCGCCGAAGCCGGAACGACCCCGACGCCCAAGCCGCCCGCGACGAGCGCGAGCAGTGCCGCGGTGCCCGGGGCCTGGTGCTGCTGGTGCGGGGTGAACCCGGCGTCCCGGCAGCTGCGCAGCACCGCCGCGTGCACGACGGAGTTGCGCCCGTCGTAGGTCACCAGCGGTTCGGCCCGCAGATCGGTCGTGGCCACCACGGGCTCGACGGCCAGCCGGTGGTCGGCGGGCACCGCCAGCACCAGCGGCTCGACCTCGATCACGCGGTAGTCGATGTCGTCACCGGTCACCGGCGGCCGGAGCACGCCGAGGCCCAGAGAACCGTCGCGCAGCTGATCGCACTGCTCGGCGGTGAGGAGTTCGGCGTGCACCTCCAGCTCGACCTGCGGAACCCGCTGGGCCAGCGCCCGGGCGAGGTGCGGCAGGTGGGAGAACGCGGCCGTGCCGGTGAACCCGACCCGGACGAGCCCCAGCTGCCCCTCTCCGATGCGCTGCACGCCGCGCACCCCGGCCTCCACGGCGGAGAGCACCCGCTGGGCCTCGCCCAGGAAGAACTCGCCCGCCGGTGTCACCCGGACCTGCCTGGTCGTGCGGGCCAGCAGCGCGACGCCCAGTTCGTCCTCCAGCTGGCGGACGGTGTGCGAGAGCGCGGGCTGGGCGATGTGCAGCTGCTCGGCGGCGCGGCCGAAGTGGCACGTCTCGGCGACGGTGACGAAGTAGCGCAGGTGGCGAAGCTCCACGGCGGGCCTCCTCCCTCGTCCTCGTCGCCGATTTTTCTCACGGTAAGGAACCCGCTCATCGAAGACAAAGACTTGGTTTCGCTCGATTGATAAACGGCGTGGATGAATAACACCCTAAGCCAGGTCTGGGTATTTGCCTGGTGTGACCGGTGCCACGAGGTGTCATGGTTCCCAGTCATGCCACGGCGGCCAGGTGTCGCCGCAGGGCCGATCAGAGTCGATCTGGGCCGGGAGGATCCATGACCGAGATGCTGAACCACGTGTCCGCCGTCGTCGCAGACGCTGTCGTAGAGGACCGCGAGGCCGGGGTGTACCGGGCCAACCGCCGCATCTTCACCGACGAGGAGATCTTCGAACTCGAGATGAAGCACATCTTCGAGGGGAACTGGATCTACCTCGCCCACGAGAGCCAGCTGCCGAACCCGGGTGACTACTTCACGACCTACATCGGCCGCCAGCCGGTGGTCATCACCCGCGACAAGGACGGCGAACTGCACTGCCTGATCAACGCCTGCGCTCACCGCGGTGCGATGATCTGCCGACGCAAGGCCGACAACCGGAGCACGCTGACGTGCCCGTTCCACGGCTGGACGTTCCGCAACGACGGCAAGCTGCTCAAGGTCAAGGACCCCGACGGCGCCGGCTACCCGGACTCGTTCGACACCGACGGCTCGCACGACATGACCAAGGTCGCCCGCTTCGACTCCTACCGCGGCTTCCTGTTCGGCAGCCTCAACCCGGACGTGGCGCCGCTGAGCGAGCACCTGGGCGACACCACCAAGGTCATCGACATGCTCGTCGACCAGTCGCCGGACGGGCTGGAGGTGCTGCGCGGCGCGTCCACCTACACCTTCGACGGCAACTGGAAGGTGCAGGCCGAGAACGGCGCCGACGGCTACCACGTCACCGCCACGCACTGGAACTACGCGGCGACCACCGCCCGGCGCGGCACCGGCGAGTCCAAGAACAGCACCAAGACCCTCGACGCGGGCAGCTGGGGCAAGTCCGGTGGCGGCTACTGGTCCTACCCGAACGGCCACCTGTGCCTGTGGACGTGGGCCGGCAACCCGCAGGACCGTCCGCTGTGGGACCGCATCGACGAGCTCAAGGAGGAGTTCGGCGAGGCCAAGGGCGAGTTCATGGTTCGCGGCTCCCGCAACCTGTGCCTGTACCCCAACGTGTACCTGATGGACCAGTTCTCCACGCAGATCAGGCACTTCCGGCCGATCGCGCCGGACAAGACCGAGGTCACCATCTACTGCATCGCCCCCAAGGGCGAGAGCGCCGAGGCGCGGGCGTGGCGGATCCGCCAGTACGAGGACTTCTTCAACGCCTCCGGCATGGCCACTCCCGACGACCTGGAGGAGTTCCGCTCCTGCCAGCTCACCTTCCGCGCCACCGCCGCGCCGTGGAACGACATGAGCCGCGGTGCCGAGCACTGGCTCACCGGTCCTGACGAGGTCGCCGAAGCCCTCGACATGAAGGGCGTGATCTCGGCGGGTCAGAAGAACGAGGACGAGGGCCTCTACCCGGTGCAGCACGGCTACTGGCAGCAGACCATGCAGGCCGCCATCGCCGCCGAACGCGCCGCCGAATCCCAGTGACCCCCTCTGCGCCAGGAGAGTTCCCGATGACCGTCCACGCTGACGCCACCGCCATCACCACCGGAAAGCCGATCACCCAGCAGGACATCGAGCAGTTCCTCTACCGCGAAGCCCGCTACCTCGACGACCGCGAGTTCGAGAAGTGGCTGGAGTGCTACGCCGACGACGTCGTCTACTGGATGCCCTCGTGGGGCGACGACGACCTGCTCACCGAGGATCCGCAGACCGACATCTCGCTGATCTACTACCCGAACAAGGGCGGCCTGGAGGACCGGGTCTTCCGCATCCGCACCGAGCGCTCCAGCGCCACCTCGATCCCGGAACCGCGCACCAGCCACAACATCAGCAACGTCGAGCTGATCGAGCGCCGCGGCGACATCGTGGACGTGCGCTTCAACTGGCACACCATGTACTTCCGGTACAAGACCGTGGACCCCTACTACGGGACGTCGTTCTACACCATCGACTTCTCCGGCCCGGCGCCGCTGATCCGCCGGAAGACCGTGGTGCTCAAGAACGACTACATCCACCACGTCGTCGACGTGTACCACATCTGAGCGAGGCGGCCATGACTCACCAAGTCGCGCTGTCCTTCGAGGACGGTGTCACCCGGTTCATCACGTGCGCTCCCGACCAGACCGTGGCCGACGCGTCCTACCGGCAGCGCATCAACATCCCGCTGGACTGCCGGGACGGCGCCTGCGGCACGTGCAAGGCGTTCTGCGAGTCCGGTGAGTACGACGGCGGGACCTACATCGACGACGCGCTGACCGCCGACGAGGCCGAGCGCGGCTACGTGCTGCCGTGCAGCATGTCCCCGAAGTCGGACCTGGTGCTGCGCATCGCCAGCACCTCGGCCGTGGCCAAGACGCAGGCGGCGACCTACCCCGCGACGCTCACCGCGCTCGAACGGCTCTCGCCGACCACGGTGTCGGTCACGCTGAAGACGCCGGACCGCGACAAGCTGGCGTTCCTGCCCGGCCAGTACGTCAACATCGCGGTGCCCGGCACCGACCAGACGCGGTCGTACTCCTTCAGCAGCGCGCCCGACGAGGAGCACCTGAGCTTCCTGGTCAAGATCACCCCGGGCGGGGTGATGTCGGAGTACCTCACCGAGCGCGCGAAGGTCGGCGACGAGCTGTCGTTCACCGGCCCGCACGGCAGCTTCTTCCTGCGCGAGACCGACCGCCCGGTGCTGCTGCTGGCCGGGGGGACCGGGCTCGCGCCGATCCTGTCGATCCTGCGCAAGATGCGGGCGTGCGGTTCGAAGCGCCCCGCGCACCTGATCTACGGCGTGACGACCGACGACGACCTCGTCGAGACCGACGCGGTGAACGAGCTCGCGGCCGACATCGAGAACCTCACCTGGGACTACTGCGTCGCCGACCCCGACAGCGCAGCGCCCAACAAGGGCTACGTCACCAAGCTGATCCGGGACGAGCACCTGCACGGCGGCGACGTCGCGGTGTACCTGTGCGGACCGCCGCCGATGGTGGAGGCGGTGCGCAAGCACTTCGCAGACGACGGGTTCGAGCCGACCGGCTTCTACTACGAGAAGTTCGCCCTCGCCGCCACCGCGGCTCAGGAACCGGCGCCCGAGCCCGCTCCGGAACCCGAACCCGAACCGGAGCCGTCCGCCGAGGCCGAGCCCGAGCCTGAGCTCGTGCCGGAGGCGAACCCCGGCGGGAGCCGGAAGGTCGCCGGGCAGAACCTCTTCCCGGACGTCTCGATCCCGGCCCTGCACGCCGGGTTCGAGCGGTCGGCGGGTGAGGAGACGGTCACCGCGAGCCTGATCGCCGGACAGCGGATCTGGCAGGACACCGGCAGCGGTAGCCGCGCCCTCGATCCCGGTGCGGCGCTGATCGAGAACGCCGAGGCCCGATCCATCGCCGGGCAGGAGGTCCTGTCCCCGCCGTCCGACCTCGAACCGCTGACCGCACCCGCGTCCAGCGGGTACGAGATCGGCGAGGAGCACCCGTCGGTGCACGAGTCGGACGCGGTGTTCGAAGCGCGCCAGGCGCTGGAACTGGGCGCGCTCGAACTCACCATCGGCAGGCTCACCTCGCAGCAGCTGGCCGGGTACCGGCTGCTCGCCGAGTCCGCCGTGCCCTACGTCGAGGGCGATCGGTTCGTCGACGCCGCCCAGTACACCGAGACCAACGCGGCCTTCCACGACTACCTGTTCACCCTCACCGGCAACGAGCACCTCCTGCAGGCCTACCGCGCGCTCGGCGTGAAGGGTCACATGGAGACGACGCTGCGCAACGCCACCTGGTGCCACCCGCGGTGCACGCAGGACCACCTCGACATCGTCAGCGCCTTCGAGGCGGGCGACCGCACGACCGCCCGACGGCTGATCGCCGAGCACGCGGACCGTTCCAAGGTCACCACCCGGCGCGCGATGGCCGACGCCGAATCGGCGAAGCGGCCGCGGTTCATCACCCCGGGACGCTTCGACGGCAAGGTCGTCGTCGTGACCGGCTCGGCCCAGGGCATCGGGGAGTGGACCGCACGTCGCGTCGCGGCCGAGGGCGGCGATCTCGTGCTCGCCGACCGGTCGGAGCTGGTCGAGGACCTGGCGGAGGAGCTGTCGGGCGTGCCCGTGGTGGCCGACCTGGAGACCTGGGAGGGCGCGCAGGCGGTGGTGGACGAGGCGATCGCTCGCCACGGCCGCATCGACGTGCTGATCAACAACGTCGGCGGTGCGATCTGGTTCAAGCCGTTCACCGAGTTCACCCCGGAGCAGATCGAGGCCGAGCTGCGCCGGTCGCTGCTGACGACGCTGTTTACCTGCCGGGCGGTGCTGCCGTCGATGAGCGAGCGCGGCACCGGTGTGATCGTCAACGTCTCGTCCGCCGCCACGCGCGGCGTCCACCGCATCCCCTACTCGGCGGCCAAGGGCGGCATCAACGCGGTCACCGCGTCGCTGGCGCTGGAGTGCGCTGACTCGGGAATCCGCGTGGTCGCCACGGCTCCCGGCGGGACGGAGGCACCACCTCGGCGGATCTCGCGCGGCGGGTCCGCGCTGGAGACGGACGAGGAACGCGCCTGGTTCCAGGCACACATCGATCAGACCGTGAGCACCTCGCTGATGAAGCGCTACGGAACGCTGGACGAGCAGGCCGCGGCGATCACCTTCCTCGCCTCCGACGAGGCGTCCTACATCACCGGCAGCGTCCTGCCGGTCGCGGGCGGCGACCTCGGTTGACGCCGGTCGGGCGGGGGCGAGACGCGCCCCCGCCCCACCTATCGCACGTGCGGCCGCGCGCCGCCGGTTCGGCCTGATCAGGCCGCTTCTCCTCCCTCCGACGAAACGGGAGCTCCTCATGTCCGAAACCGACTCAACGACGCGTCGGCGCCAACGAACCGTCTCCTGGGTGGTGGCCCTGTCCACCATCGTGCTCGTGTTCGACGGCTACGACCTCGTCGTCTACGGCACCGTCCTGCCCACCCTGCTCAAGGACCCGACCCAGCTCGGGGCGATCACGCCCGGCCATGCGGGCACCCTCGGCAGCTACGCGCTCATCGGAGTCCTCGTGGGCGCGCTGGTCGCGGGCACCCTCGGCGACCTGATCGGCCGCCGCCGCATCATGCTGATCAACCTCGCGTGGTTCTCCATCGGGATGGGGGCGACCGCGCTCACCCAGAGCGTCGCCGCCTTCGGCATCGGACGCTTCTTCACCGGGATCGGTGTCGGCGCGCTGGTGGCCACGGTCGGACCGCTGGTGGCCGAATTCGCCGATCCCGGGCGGCGGAACCGGCTCAACGCCATCGTCTACAGCGGAGTGCCCGCCGGTGGCGTGCTCGCCGGGCTTCTCGCCCTGGTGCTCGACGACGTGGTCGGCTGGCGCGGGCTGTTCTGGATCGGTGCCCTGCCGATCGTGCTCGTGCTCCCGCTGGCGTTGGTGAAGCTGCCGGAATCGCCGAAGTGGCTCGCCGCGCGCGGCAAGGTCGAGCAGGCGAAGGCGCTCGCCGAGCGCACCGGGATCGAGCTGCGGACCGAGCCCGTGGCACCGTCGGCCAGTCCCCGCGCGGGATTCCCCGCGCTGGCGTCGAAGGACCTCGCCTGGCCGACGGCGTTGCTGGGGTTGATGAGCTTCGCAGGTCTCCTGCTGACCTACGGTCTCAACACCTGGCTGCCGCAGATCATGGCCAACAACGGCTACGACAAGACCTACTCGCTGGCGTTCCTGCTCGTGCTCAACCTCGGTGCGATCGTGGGCGGTCTGTTCGCGTCGCTGTGGGCCGACCGAGCCGGGGCCAAGCGCGTGGTCGCCACGACGTTCGTCCTCGCGGCGGGCACCCTCGCGCTGCTCCCGCTGAAACTCCCGCTGATCGTGCTGCTGCTGGCGGTCGCGGTGGCCGGGATCGGCACGATCGGAACGCAGGTGCTCATCTACGGTCTGGTGTCGAACTACTACCCGACCAGGGCGCGCGCGGCCGGTGTCGCGTGGTGCGCGGGCTTCGGGCGGATCGGCGGCATCGTCGGTCCCGTCGTCGGCGGCCTGCTCGTCGGGGCGGGCCTCGGCGGAACCACGGCGTTCTACCTGTTCGCCGCCGTCGCGGCCGGTGCGGCAGCGGTGACCCTGCTGGTGCCCCGCTCGCACGACGAGGACGAGGCAGAACGGCCGCTGGTCGCAGCCCCGGCCGGCAGCCCGAACCCGGTCTAGGCTGTTCCGCGCCTGTTCACGGCAGGACCGGCCGCGCGACTCGACCGCCGCGGGCGCGATGAGTCACCGTGGACGAACAGGCGGCCTGGAACCAACGACGAGGTGGACGTGACACGACCGGCGCAGCCGCTGATCGGGCGCACCGAGCTCGTGGCCGGTCTGGAGCAGATCCTCCAGACCGGCCAGAGCCGTTTCGTGCTGCTCAGCGGGCCGCCCGGGATCGGCAGCTCGACGCTCGCCGAACACCTCGCCCGCCGCCACGACGGGCCCGTCCTGCGCGCCACGGCCGCGGAGTGGGAGGCGGAGCAGCCCGGATCCCTGCTGGCCCAGCTCTTCCCGGGCCTGCCGACGTCGAATCCGCTTGCCACGGCAGCAGAACTCGTCGCTCGACTCGCACCGAGCACGGTGCTGGTGATCCACGACGCGCAGTTCGGCGACCTCGACTCGCTGCGCACCCTCGCCTCGGCCCAGCGCCACCACCCGGAAGCCGCCCTGCGGGTGGTGGCGACCTCCACCACCGGCGATCGCCGGGCGTCAGCCGAGGTCCTGGACCTGCTGCCGCGCATCGCGACCGACGCACCGCGCATCCCGCCGCTGGACGCCGCGCAGATCAGCGAGCTGGCCGCCGCGCGGGGAGTCGCGCTGCACCCGTCGATGGCCGAACGCCTGCGGCGGCACACCCTCGGCAGGCCGCGACCGGCCGTGCAGCTGCTGACCGAACTTCCCCGCAGCACCTGGTCGCAGTTCGAACCGACCCTGCCCGCACCCGCCGCGGTCCAGGCCCTCGTGCGCGAGAGCCTCGAGACGTGCACGCCGAGCGCACGCGGGTTCGCCGAGGCCACCGCCGTGCTGGGCACCGACGCCCCGGTCCGCAACGTCATGTCCCTGGCCGAGCTCGACGGCGAACCGCTGCCGCTGATGGACGAAGCCACCGCCGCCGGCCTCGTGGCGCTGGCCCCGCGCGGGCTCACCTACGTCAGCCCACCCGACCCGATGGTGCGCGCCGCCGTGCTCACCGTCCTCGGACCGGCCAGACGCGCCGCGCTGCAACGCCGGGCCGCCGAGCTGGTCGACGACCCGGTCCGGTCCCTGCGACTGCTGGTCGCCGCCAGCCCCGTGCCGGACTCCGAGGTGGCGGGTCGGCTCGAAGCCCTCGCCGGTGAGCGCGCGTCCGAAGGAGCCTGGGGGACCGCGGCGACCCTGCTCAGCGATGCGAGCCGGCTCACCGACGATCCGCAGCACCAGCAAGCGCTGATCACCCGCGCGGTCGACGCGCTCATCGGCGCGGGCGACGTCTTCCGCGCCACGGCGCTGATCCCCGAGGTCGAGAGCATCCGCGAAACCCCGCTGAGGGATGCCGTTCTCGGCTACCTCGCCATGGTCCGAGGCCGCGCGGCCGAAGCGGGCAGCAGGCTCCGGCGGGCCTGGGACATCGTCAACACCGACCGCGAACCCGAAACCGCGGCGCTGATCTGCCAGCGCTACGTGCTCGACGCGCTCTGCCGCTACGACGGTCGGGATCTGGTCCTGTGGGCGGATCGGGCCATCGAGCTGGCGGGCCCCAACACGCCGACCGCGGTCGAAGCCGAGGCCATCCGCGGCCTCGGCCTGGCCGCGACCGGCAGCGTGGCGCAGGGCCAGCGCCACTACGACGAGCTCACCGCCCGGCTGCGCCACGGCGCGCAGTGGCAGCGCGCCACGATGGCCCGCGGCTGGATCAACCTGCTCACCGACCGGGTCGACGACGCCCGCGTCGACTTCGAGAGCTCCATCCCCACCGCCTACCTCGGCGGGTCGGCCCGGATCTCGTTGTGGGCCCGCGCCTGGCTCGCCAGGGTCCAGTTCCTCACCGGGGAGTGGAACGAGGCGCTGGCCACCGTGCGCGAGGCGATGGACATGCAGGAGCGCACCGGGATCCTGGTGACCGGACCGCTGCTGCTGTGGACGGCCGCGGCGGTGCACGCGCTGCGCGGCGAGTTCGCCGAGACCGAGGAGGTCCTGCTCAAGAGCGCGACCGGTGCGGGCGACTACCAGATCATGCGCGTCCCCAGCCAGCTCGCCCGAGCGCACGTGGCCGAGGCCCGCGCCGACTCCGACGGCGTGCTGCGCGCGCTGTACCCGCTGACCCGACCGTCACCGAGCACCAGCACCGACGAACCCGGCCACTGGCCTTGGCAGGACATGTACGCCCACGCCCTGGTCCTGCTCGGCCGGCTCGACGAGGCCGACGAGTTCCTGGCCCCGCACGAGAAGCTGGCCGCCAAGCGGGGCCACGCCTCGACGCGCGCCCGGCTCACCGCGGCCCGCGGCCGCCTGCACGGCGCGCGAGGCGACGTCGCGGCGGCATCAGCGGCGTTCGACGAGGCGCTGGAGCTGATCAGCGGGCTGCCGCTGCGCTACGACCAGGCCCGCATCAACTTCAGCTACGGCCAGACGCTGCGCCGCCTCCGCCGCCGCGCCCGCGCCGACGTCGTGCTCAGCGCCGCCCGGGACGGCTTCGCCGCCATGGGCGCCACCACCTACGTCGAGCGCTGCGACCGCGAGCTCAAAGCCGGTGGCGTGCACCGGACCCGACCCGAACCGACGGCGGATGCCCTGACCCCGCAGGAGGAATCGGTCACGCGCCTGGTCGCCCGGGGGCTGTCCAACAAGGAGGTCGCGGCGGAGCTGTTCCTGTCCAGCAAGACCGTCCAGTACCACCTCACCCGCGTCTACGCGAAGCTCGGCATCCGCTCCCGCGCGGAACTCGCGGCCCGCAACAACCCCGGCCTGCCTCAACAGGACTGACGCGGCTGCTTGATCAGCTCCAGGACCTCGCGGAAGGCGGGGTTGTCGCTGTCGTGCAGCCACTCGAAGAGCACCATCTCGGTGGTGACGACGTCGGCGCCGTGGGCGCGCATCCGGTCGAGCGCGCGCTCGCGGTCGGTCTCGACGCGACTGCCGACGGCGTCGGCGACCACGGCGACGTCCCGCCCGCGTTCCCGCAGCGCCAGGACCGTCTGCAGCACGCAGACGTGCGTCTCGCACCCGGTCACGACGACCGTGCCGGGTCCGGGGTCGAACCCGGCGGCGAAGGACGTCTTCGGCTGGGCCGGTCGCGGCAGCAGCTCGGCGATCTCGCCGACGGTCGCGCCCAGCCCCGCGGGGTTCTGCTCGCTGGCCCGGACGTCGACGCCCAGCCGCGTCGCGGCCCGGACCAGCCGCGCGTTGTTGTCCAGCACGGCGGAACCGGCCGCGATGGCCGGCATGAGGCGTTCCTGCAGGTCCACGACCAGCAGGACCGAGGAGTTGGCGTGCAGCAGCGGCATGGCACCAGCCTAGGCACGACCTCCCGCGACGGCTTCCCGGCGGCGCGGTGTCAGCCGGTGCGCACGGTGCCGAGCTGGGTGCGGTGGAGGTTGGACTCGGTGAAGCGCTGGGAGACCGAGCGGATGATGTCGGTCATCGCCGAGGCGGCCGGTGTCGGTGGCCTGCTCGCGTTGCGGGCCAACAGGATTCGCCGGGTCGGGGCGGGCACGTCGTCGGCGAAGTGCACCAGCCGCACGTCGTGGCGGCGGTTGGTCAGCGCCAGGCGCGGTGCGATCGCGATGCCCAAGCCCGCGGCCACCATCGCCTGCGCCTCCTGGTAGTCGTGGGATTCGTAGGAGATCTTCGGGTCGAAACCGGCGAGCCGGCAACTGCGCCGCAGCACCTCGGCGACCGGGTGGTTGTCGGCGCGGATGATCCACTCCTGGCTCGCCAGATCGGCCAGGCTGATGCGCGGCTCCTCCAGGAGCTCGGAGTTGGCGGGCACGACCAGAACTGTCGGGTCGTCGAGGAGGTGCTCGACGTGCAGCGCCTGCTCGTCGATGCGGTTCCAGTCGTAGTCCCACAGCAGCGCCAGCTCGACTTCGCCGGTGTCGAGGAGTTCGAGCAGCTCGGCGAACAGCGCGGAGCGCACCGCGGTCCGCATCCCCGGGTGCTTGCGGGAGAACCGGGTCAGCGCCAGCGGCAGCAGCGAGGCGCTGGCCGTCGGGAACGATCCGAGGCGCAGCGTGCCCCGGTCGAGCTGGGCCAGCGACTCCAGATCCGCTTGCGCGCCGCGGAGTTCGCGGCGGATGGCGCGGCCGCGCTCGGCCAGCGCGTGCCCGGCGTCGGTGAGCCGGACCCCGCGTGGCAAGCGGTGCAACAGCGGGTGCCCGACCTCCGCTTCCAGCCTGGACATCTGCTGCGAAGCGGCGGACGGCGTGATGGCCAGCGCGTCCGCCGCGGCGGTGAGCGAACCGAGTTCAGCCGCCTCCACCAGCAGCAACACCCTGCGGACGTCGAGCACCGAGCCTCCCAAGAGCCTTTAGCTCTGCTTAAGCCATCCTAAGTACATGAACATTGTACTGAAGTCACTGGTCTTGTCAGGGTGAGCGCCAACGATTCGGAGCGAGGAAGAAGGTTGGCGTGCACGTTCCGGCAACGCTGGTCCGCGGTGGCACCAGCAAGTGTTGGCTGTTCGACGAAGCCGAGCTGCCCACCTCGGTGAGCGACATCGAGGCGCTGCTGGTCAACGCCTACGGTGCCGCTGATCCCGTCCAGCTCGACGGCATCGGCGGTGCCACCCCGACCACGTCGAAAGCCGCGGTCGTGCGGCCCTCCGGCACGCCCGGCGTGCACGTGGACTACCTGTTCGCGCAGGTCGGCATCGGGGTCGGGCGCGTGGAGTGGGGCAGCAACTGCGGCAACTGCGCGACCGCGATCGCGCTGTGGTCGGTGGCCCGGGGCCTGGTCCCGGTCAGCGGTGACCGCACCCGCGTGGTCATGCGCAACACCAACACCGGCGCGGTCCTCGAGGCCGAAGTGGACACGCCGCACGGGCAGGTGAGCGAGTTCGGCACGCAAACCGTTCCGGGAACCCGCGCCGGGGGAGTGGCGGTGGGGCTGACGTTCCTGGACCCGGCCGGCGGCACCACCGGGGCGCTGCTGCCCGCGGGCGACGTGGTCGAGGAGTGGGAGATCGACGGGTTGCGGGCTCGGGTCACGATGATCGACGCCGGTGCGCCGATGGTCCTGCTGGACGCCGAAGGTCTCACCGGGGCCGAAAGCCTCCGCGAGATGGGCGAGCTCGTGGACCCGCTGCGGCGGTTCCGGCACCGCGCGGCCGAGCGGATGGGGCTGACCTCACCCGGTGCGGCGGTCAACGACGCGGTGCCGAAGGTCGGCATCGTCGGGCCGCCGCGCGCCTACCGGACCCAGCTCGGCGATGAGGTCGCCGCCGACGAGCACGACCTGTCGGTGCGGATGCTGTCGATGAACGCCCCGCACCCGGCGATCGGGCTCACCTCGGCGGTCGGCGTCGCCGTCGGCAACCTCCTCGACGGTTCCGTCGTCCGCTCGGTGTCCAGCGCCCCCGGCGCGACCGAGCTCCGGATCGCCACTGCAGCCGGTGTCATCGCCGTCACCAGCGGTGATCTCACCACGTCGGGGCCGCGGCGGGTCACCGTCCGCCGCGCCGCCCGCATCCTCTGCGCGGCCGACATCGTGGTTCCCGAGTCGATTCCCGCCTAGCATTCCGCCTGATTCCCACCTCAAGGACAAAGATGTCTGCTGAAATGATCTCCATCGGCGCGCTCGGCGTGATGTTCGTCGTCGCGACCCTGTTACCGATCAACATCGGGATCCTGGCCTTCATCGGCGCGTTCGTCGTGGGCACCGCATCGCTCGGGCTCACCGAGGACGAGATCTTCGAGGGTTTCCCCGTCTCGTTGTTCGTCACGATCGTCGGTGTCACCTACCTGTTCTCGGTGGCGCAGCGCAACGGCACGATCGACCTGCTGGTGCGGGTCGGGATCAGGCTCGTGCGCGGCAAGGCCGCGCTGGTGCCGTGGGTGCTGTTCGGCGTCGCGGCGGTGCTCACCGCCTTCGGCACCTTCACCCCGGCCGCGGTCGCGCTGCTGGTGCCGGTCGGCATGAACTTCGCCTACCGCTACGGCATCAGCCAGCTGATGGTCGGCATGATGGTCATCAGCGGCGCCCACGCCGGAGCCTTCTCGCCGATCGCGGTCTCGGGCGCGCTGGTGCTGGGGATGGTCGGCAACACCCCGCTCGCGGTGTCCCCGCTGGCGCTGTTCCTGGCCAGCTTCGCCTTCAACGTGCTGTTGTCGGTGCTGACCTTCCTGCTGCTGCGTCGCAGGACCCCGGAAGCCTCGCCCGAGCCGATCGTGGAGGACGCGGAGGCCGCGGCCGAGCCGAAGGCGACGTGGCGGCAAGGGCTCACGCTGGTCGCGCTGGCGGCGCTGGTGGTGGGGGCGCTGGTCTTCCACCTGGAGATCGGGTTCCTGGCCCTGGTCGCGGGCGCGGTGCTGGCGCTGGTGGACATGAAGAACCAGTCCAAGGCGGTCGAGGGCATCAGCTGGTCCACCATCCTGCTGGTCGCGGGCATGGTGACCTACGTGGAGATCCTGGAGAAGGCGGGCACGATCGAGACGATCTCGCACGGCGCCGCCGGAATGGGAGCCCCGCTGTTCGTCGCGCTGCTGCTGTGCCTGGTCGTGGCGGTGGTGTCGGCGTTCGCCTCGTCGACGGCGATCCTCACCGCGATCATCCCGATCGCCGTGCCGCTGCTGCTGGCCAGCCACCTCAGCGCGGTGGGGCTCGTCGCGGCGCTGGCGATCTCGACGACGATCGTGGACACCTCGCCGTTCTCCACCAACGGCGCGCTCGTGCTCAGCAACGCCCGAGGCGTCGACCGGGAGCGCTTCTACAAGCAAATCATCGGCTACACGGCGGGAATCGTGGGGATCGGCCCGATCCTGGCCTGGAGCTTCCTGGTCGTGCCCGCATCCCTGTGACCTCGAGCACCGCCGGCGCGGAACTCCCGGGCCGGCGGTGCTGTCAGGTCGTGAGGTTCCGCGTCGGCAGCACCCAGGTCCGCACGTGCCGGACGAGGGCCACGAGGCGTTCGGTGGTGGCGTGGGTGGGGTCGACGAGGCGGCGTTGGAGCAGTTCGCGCCCGGAGGCGTGCACCATCCTGGCGGTGTACTCGGGGTCGGGCATGCGCGGGAAGGTGCGTTCCAGCTCCTGCTGGAGGAACCGCAGGACGAGCTCCTCGGATTCGGCCAGGCGCTGGTGCAGCTCAGGGGGAGCGCCCTGGGGTGGGAACAGGAACAGCCGCCAGGTCGCGGGATGCTCGTCGACGGCGTTGAGCACACCGCAGAAGGTGCTGACGAGCCGGTCCTCCTCCGCGATTCCGACGAGCTGCGACGTCGCTCGCGCGAACTGGATTCCCGCGCGCTCGGACTCGCGGTCGACGAGCGCGACGAACAGGCCCGCGATGTCGCCGAAGAGCTGGTAGAGCACCGGGCGCGTGATGCCCGCGGCCTCGGCGATGCGGTTGGGCGTCGCGGCGTGGAACCCCTCCGCGTCGACGATGTCGTGCGTGACGTCGAGGATCTGCTCGCGGCGGTCGGCCGAGCTCATCCGCTTGCGCGCGCTGGGGGGTCCGCTCACCCTTGACACTCTAACTGACAACCTGTCAGTCTGAAGTGACAGGTTGAAAGTTGAGGTGTCGCAATGGCGCTCCACCATCCTGAACTCGCCGAGCGCGTCCGCGAACAACGCTGGCGGCTGCCCGATCTCTACGGCTCGATCGACTTCGACCGCACCCCCCACCGGTTCACGACCGACCCGCAGGTGAGGTCCGACCTGCCCGCCTGGGTCGCCGATCGCGACTCGGTCCTCGCCGACGAGCGGGCCGTCGAGCTGATCCGCACGACCACCATGCTCGGTGACGTCGTGGCCGACCCCTACGCGGCTCTGGCGAAGCAGCACGGCGCCAAGGGCCTGATCGACATGCTGCGGAAGGCCTGTCGGTCGGGCGTCGACTCCGTCGCCGACGCGCCCGACGAGTTGCGCGCGTTCATCGCGTCGATGGAAGCGACGCCGGAGTGGCTCGACGTCGAGCTGGTCGAGGAGGGCGCGCGGCAGCTGCGCATCGGGGCGGCGTTCCTGTCCCCCTACATCACCCGCGGCGCGTTCCTGGCGACCTTCATCAACACCTACGCCGCCCTGCCGATGGCGCTGACCGGTGCGCTCACCGGGCGCCGGGCCTCCCGCCGGGTCAACGAGACCGCGAACTTCTTCGCGGTGACGACGTTGCCGGGAGCCCTGGAGCGCTACGGGGAGGGCTTCGAGGCGGCCGCCATGGTGCGGCTGATGCATTCGATGGTGCGCTGCAACGCCCTCGCCAGCTCCGAGGGGTGGGACCCCGAGGTGTACGGGGTGCCGGTGCCGCAGGTCGACCAGATGCCGGCCGGTCTGTTCAACATGTACCTGGCGGCGGTGCTCGCCAGGAGCGCCGGCCGCGACGAGTTCTCCCCGCGCGAGCGCGCGATGCTGGAGTTCAGCCGGTACCGGTGCTTCCTGCTCGGGCTGCCCGAAGAGCTCCTGCCCACCACGGCGTCCGGGATCATCGAGGTCTTCCACGCGCGGGCGGCGACGCTGCGCCGCGGCTTCGACGACGCCACCTGCGGGGAGCTGGTCCGCTCCACCATGGCCGCCGACCTGCGGCAGGGGAACTCGTTGCTCGACCAGGCCGCCGAGACCGTGGAGCGCAGTTGGAGCCGGGCCTTCTTCCTGGGGATCTGCGGCGGCGACCTCAAGCGGGCCGAGGCCATGAGCGTCCAGTTCGGACCGGTCGACGCCGCGTGCGTGGCCGCCACCGCGCCGTTCGTGCTCGGCCGGTTCGTGGCGATGTCCGTCGTCGCCGGGCAGCCCCTCCTGCGGAAGCTGACCGACTGCTACACCACCCGCGTGGTCAAGCAGCGGCTCGCCGAGTACGGAAATCCCGAGTACACCACCGATGCCGCCACGTACCCCCGCAGAGCAACCAGCGGTGCCACCTGACCCGGTTCCGCTCGCCGAACCGGTTCGCGGGCAACCCCGATCTTCGGCGTGATCGTGGAATGCGTGCCGGGCGCCCGGTTTCGCCGGTCGTCGGACGTGGTCGAGGTGACGCGTCCGCACGACGTTGGTAGCGTGTTGGGAAATGCCCGCCGTGCAGGCGTTGTCGTGAATCCTGGTCGGCGGGGGTCCACGTAGTGTGACTCCTCGGTCGACCGGATCGCGTTGGAGCGGAGTCACATTCGCCCCGGCGGACGCAGAAGCAACTCCGTTCCCACCTGTCTCAGCGCGCGCCTCCGGAGAGGCACCGTTGACAGCGTCCCGATCTTCACCCGGAAGACTGACGAGTTTCCGGGTATTTAGTCCTGACCAGGCGTGAAGTGATGCACCCTACGTAAGAAAGCCTGGCGATCTTCGGGTGTGATACGGAGACTTTCGGCCATGGAGCAAGCCCCTACTCACACTCCGTACACGCCCGCCCAGTACCAGAGGGTGCGCAACGACTACCCCTTCAGCTATGACCCGTGGGGTTCGACCGAGCCCGCGGAGACCAAGACCGAAGCAGTCGACCCGTCGAACGACGAGGCTCCCCGGCCGTCGTCGATGGACAAGCTGGGCGAGCTGTTCAAGCAGATGCCTCGCCCCCGTTTTCCCGAGCACGTCGGGCTGAAGCGTGCGCCCAAGCGTCACGGCGTGACCGCCGTGGTCGTGGCCGCCGCGCTGCTGAGCAGCGGCGCCACCGCCGCCGCGACCTACGGGATCGCCTCGTACGCTTCGCAGCCCTCCGCATCCCCGCAGGCGACCGCGGCCGCCGTGCAGCCCAGCGTCGTGTCGCTCGACGTCGTCGGCCAGGACAGCAAGAGCACCGGTAGCGGCGTCATCGTCGACGAGGGCGGGCGGATCCTGACCAACAACCACGTCGTGTCCAAGGCGGCGAACGGCGCCAAGCTCACGGTGACGTTCAACGACGGCAAGAAGGCACCGGCCCGGGTCCTGCAGCAGGATCCCCGTGCCGATCTCGCGGTCGTCCAGGCCGACGGGGTGAAGGATCTGACGCCCGCGAAGCTCGCCTACGGGCCGGAGCCCGAGGTCGGTCAGCAGGTCATCGCCATCGGTTCACCGCTGGGCCTGCCCGGCACGGTCACCAGCGGGATCGTCAGCGCGCTGCACCGCAGCGTCCCGACCGGGAACGGCGCCGGACTCGGCAACGCCATCCAGACCGACGCCGCGATCAACCACGGCAACTCCGGTGGTCCGCTGGTCAACATGGACGGCGAGGTCGTCGGCATCAACACCGCTGTCGCGGGCACCAAGAAGGGCAACGAGGCGGCCGGGCTCGGGTTCACCGTGCCGATCGACCAGGCCCGCGGGCTCATCGACGGACCTGCCCGGTAGGGACTCACCAACCGCGCCGGTGCGGGCCGACGCCCTGGTCGGCGAGGTGCTCGCGGATCTGCTTGCGGGCGCGGTGCAAGCGGCTCACCACCGTCCCGATCGGGACGTCGAGCGCGATCGCGGCCTCCGCGTAGGAGAGTCCCGCGATGTCCACGAGGTCGATCACCCTCTTGTTCGGCTGTCGCAACATGCCGAGGGCCTTCTCGACGGCGTAGCCGAAGGAGTCGTCGACGACGACGCTCTCCGGTGAGACGTGCGGTGCGGGATCGCTGATGGTCTCTTCGCGATCGCTGGTGCCGAAGATGAGCAGAGGAGTGCGACGGCGAACCCTGCTGACGTGGGTGTTGTGGAGGATCCGCAGCAGCCACGCACGTGGGAAGTAGCCGTCGAAACTCGTGATTCCGCGATATGCCAGCAGCAGTGCGTCCTGAGCCAGGTCCTCGGCGTCGGCGGGTTGGTCGGTGAGCGACCGCGCGACCCGCAGCAGCAGTGGGATCTCCGGGACGATGTACCGGTCGAACAACTGCTGCCTTTCGACCACGGAGAAAGTGTCGGACTTGTCCACGGTCTCGACACCCCCTTCTTCGTGGAAAACACTTGCTCGTTGCGACGGACCCGGCGCATCGTGGCCGCGTGGCGCGACACCGTTCACCGCTACTACCGCGGACAGAGCTCGAGGCCTTCCAACCAATGCCAATCGTTTTGTTCTTCAGAGCGATCTGGCTTAAGGCCAAGCATCCTGGGTATTCGAGGTGGCATTAAGGGCATAAAGTCACACGCCGAAGATGTGGACCAGTGCCCGCCCGAATCGGATTGAGGCCGAGAACTGCGGTGTAGACTGGGTTTTGTCTGCACCCACGCGAGGTGAGAGCCGGGAAGGTGGTGTGCCGTGCCTGCATGGTTCGAACCGCTGCGGCGAGACCACCGGTCACAGCAGTGGGCGCAGCGCGCCAAGGATGAGCGCACCAGGCAATGCGTTGAGGCGCTCTCCCTGCTGCAGCGGTACATCGACCGGGACCTGGATGCATCGGAGCTCGAGGAGTTCGAGCGCCACCTGGACTCGTGCCGGGGATGCGAAGCGGAAACGAAGCTGTACCTCGACATCAAGCGCAGCCTCGCCGATCGCAGGGGCTTTCTCGACAACGCGGCATCGTCCAGATTGCGACAATTCGCAATGGGCTTGCGCGATCGGGAATGAAATTCACCGACATCACGGCATTCGTGCGAACCACACGAGTGACAACGCGGCGGCCGCGACCATTGCGATGAGCGCGGAGAGGAAGAACCAGCTGCTGATGTCGACCGGAACGATCGGCGGCGTGACCGACTCGCCGATGTTGCTGTAGATGGCCTGCAGCTGAGCTTCGTTGGCGGCGGTGAACGTCAGACCGCCGGTGTCGCGAGCCAGGCGTTCCAACTCCCGGGTGTCCAGCGGGACGTCCACGGGTCCCTTGGCGAGCTGGACCTTCCCGGTCGGCGTTCCCAGGGCGATCGTCGACACCGGAACCTTGGCGGCTCGGGCTGCCTCGATCGCCACCTCCGGTGGTGGTCCCGTGTTGCTCGCGCCATCGGAGAGCAGCACGATCCCCGCGGAACTACCGCCCGCGGTGCGCAAGGTGTTCAGGGCCGTCAGCACCGCCTGGCTCAGGGACGTGTTCGACTGGTACGGGATCTTGGCGAGCGCATCGGTGACCGCTCGGTGGTCCTGCGTGGGTGGTACGTCGACGTTGGCAGAGGCCGCGAAGCTGACCAGCCCCACCTGGGTGTCGTCCGGGACCGAGTTCAGGAAGTCCCGGACCGCGGACTTCATCGCCTCGGAGCGGTTCGGCGGTACGTCGTTGGCCATCATCGAGGGCGACACGTCCACGGCCAGCATGACGACGCTGTTCCGCGACGGATCGGGCATCCGAACCGTGGGCCCGGCCAGGCCCAGCACCATGATCAGGGTGGCGAGCAGCATCAGCGCGGGCGGCACGTGGCGGCGCCACGCCGGTCGCTTGGGCATCACCGAGGCGAGCAGGTCCAGGTTGGTCAGCGTGACCGTGTATCGAAGACGCCGGCGCTGCACGAGAAAATAACCCACTGCCAGGGCAGCGACGAGCACGAGAAGCCACAACCACGCCGGTGCCGCGAAGCTCAGACCACCCATGATGACCGCCGATAGCCGTATTGTCGGTGCCGCCGGAGCTGGAAGAAGCGCACCAGCTGGCCGATCCAGTCCTGATCGGTGCGCAGCTGCAGGTGCTCGGCTCCAGCGTTGCGGATGATGTAGGCGATCCGTTGCCTCTGCTGCCGGGCCGCCTCCTCGTAGCGCTCCCGCAGCTGGCCGTCGAGGGTGTCGACGGTCAGCCTCGAACCGGTCTCGGGGTCCTCGACCGCCAGCGATCCGACCGCCGGAAGCCGCATTTCGAGCGGGTCGACGAGCTCCACGGCCACCACCGTGTGGCGTTGGGACAGCCGGTGCAGTTCGTTAGCCCAGCCCGGCTCGACCAGGAAGTCGGAGATGACCGCGATGAATCCGCGGCGACGTGCGACGGTCCCGACCTGGGTCAGGGCGGGCCGGAGGTCGGTGCGGCCGACGGGGCGTTCAGGACGGGCGCTGCGGGTGTTGAGCTGCGCGATGCGGTGCAGCGTCGCCTGCAGGTGGATCTTGCCCGAGCGGAGCGGCCTGACCTCGGACTCGCCGTCGAAGAGCAGCACCGCGCCGATGCGGTTCGCCAGCCACGTGGCGGCGAACCCGAACGCGGCGGCGCCGAACAGCGCGAGTTCCCGCTTCTCGCCACCGCGGGTGCCGAACGACTGGCTCGCGGACAGGTCCACGACCAGCCACACGTCGAGCTCGTGATCCCGGATCGGGTCGCGGACGTGGGTGTGGGTCGTGCGGGCCGAGAGGTTCCAGTCGATCATGCGCACGTCGTCGCCGGGCACGTAGAGCCGCCCCTCACCGGCTTCGTCGCCCGGCCCCGGGAAGAAGCCCTGGTAGTCGCCGTGCACGGCTCCGGCCAGCCGCTGCGAGATGAGCAGTTCCAGCTGAGCCAGCACCCTTCGGGTCGCCGGCTGCTCGTGGTGGGCCCGCATCAGGACCGACCCCACAGGGAAGATCTGGTCTTGGCCGGCCGTGGCTGGTGCACGCGGTCCAGCAGCTTGTGGATGATGTCGTCAGCGGTGACCCCGTCGGCCAGCGCCTCGTAGGTCAGGACCAGCCGGTGCCGCAGCACCGCGGGCGCGAGGTGGTGGACGTCCTCCGGAACCGCGTAGCCGCGGCCGTGGATGAGGGCGAACGCCCGCGCCGCGGCGATCAGGCCGAGGCTGGCGCGAGGGCTCGCGCCGACCGAGAGGTAGGGCGCGATGTCGCCGAACCCGAGCTCGCTGGGCGTGCGGGTGGACATCACCAGCGCCACCGCGTACTCCATCACCAGCGGATCGACGTAGACCTGGGTGGCGGCGTCCTGCAGAGCGGTGAGCCGCTCGGCGTCGAGGACCTGCTTCGGGACCGGTGTCCCGGTGCTCATCCGCCGCACGATCTCCAGCTCGTCGCCGGCCTGCGGGTAGTTGATGAGGATCTTGACGAGGAAGCGGTCCCGCTGCGCTTCGGGAAGCGGGTAGACGCCCTCGGTCTCGATCGGGTTCTGCGTGGCCATCACCAGGAACGGGCGCGGCATCGCCCACGTCTGCCCGCCGATGCTGACCTGCCGCTCGGCCATGACCTCCAGCATCGCCGACTGCACCTTCGCCGGTGCGCGGTTGATCTCGTCGGCGAGCACGAAGTTGGTGAACACCGGTCCCAGCTCGATGTCGAACTCCTCGCGGGAGGCCCGGTAGATCCGCGTCCCGACGATGTCCGACGGTACGAGGTCGGGGGTGAACTGGATGCGGGTGAAGTCCACGTCGACGGCCTGGGCGAGCGTCTTGATCGTCAGCGTCTTGGCGACTCCGGGCAGCCCTTCGAGCAAGCAGTGGCCACCGGCGAGCAGGCACACGACGATCTCCTCGGTTTCCGGCTCGTGGCCCACGATCACCTTCTTCAGCTCCCAGAGCAGGCCGCGCATCACCTCTCCTTCGCGATGGCGGAGGATTTCGGATTCCTCACCCAGGTTCCACGCCGTGTTGTCGTTCATTGGTCGAACTCCCGCCTGGTAGAGATCTCAGGTGTGGCTACCCGCCGAATATCCGAGCGCGGCACGGGCGAGCGCGGTGCGGTCGCGCAATCGCATGTGCGCGTAACCGCTTTCGACGATCTCGTGGTGGACGAGTTGGCTCACCACGCGGCTGATGCTGGTGCGCTGCACGCCGAGCAGTTCGGCGATCATCTGGTGGGTCAGGTGCGTGACGTCGGAATCGGCGAACTCGTGCAGCAGCAGGGACGAGACCTGCGCCCGCAGATCGCCGGCCAGCATGTCGAGCAGTCGGCGTTCGTAACCGGCCATCCGGCACGCCATCGCATCGCTCCACCGCAAGGCGAACTCCGGGTAGCGCTGGAGCAGCCAGCGGAACTCGTCGCCGGGCAGGCGGATGATGTCGGTGTCGAGCAGGGCGGTCGCTTCCTTCTCCGCCCGGATCTCGGTCATCACCTCGACGTCGCCGACTATCCCGCTCTCCCGCAGGAGCATCAGCGTCGCCGAGCCGGGGCTGCGCAGTGCCACGAGGCCCCGTTCGATGATGGAGATCGCCCCCACTCTCGCACCCACGCTGAAGATGCGGTCTCCGGGTGAGAGCTTGTGGTGCCTCAGCTTGGGCGCGAGCACGCGAAGCGCGGCGCGCAACTGCTGGTCGATGAACGAGCACGTCCCGGAGAGGGGGTCCCGGTGCGGCGCCGGGTAGGCGGCCGACGGCCCCGTCGTCGGGTCGTGGGATCTCGCTGACGGGGCCGGTTCGCCGGTGGCGCGCGACGGTGTCTCCGACATCGTTGCGCCTCCTCCGCTGTAGTGGTGTGCCTCGCTCCGAGGAGTCGCAGCGAGGCACACCGGGTGGTGATCAGTTGGGACCGTTGTCGTCCCGATCGTTGTGCTGGTTGTCGTTCTGGTTGTCGTTCTGATCGGTCCGGTCGTCGTCCCGGTTGTTGTTCCGGTCGTCGTCCAGGTCGTTGTTCTGATCGGTCCGGTCGTTGTCGCGGTTCAGGTCCTGCTCGTCGCTCTGCTGAGTCGCAGGTGCCCGCTCCTCGAGACCGCCCTGATCGGACTGGTCCGACTGGTCGGGTGCGGGAGCGGTGGTGTCGCCGCCGCCCAGGCCCCGGTTGGAAAGCAGGTTGCCGTTGCCCTGCTCGTCCTGGACCGCGTTGTTCTTGATCGTCACGGAGTCGGCAGCCTCAGCGGATGCCCGGTTGAAGCTGACCAGGACGCTGCTCTCATCGACCTCGACGACGTCCCTGGCGTCGATCCTGTCGCCGGCCGAGGTGACCAGCTGGAAGCCGGCCGGGTCGTAGTCCTTGCCGTCGTCGATCGTCTCGTCGAAGTCCAGGCGGACCTGGCCGGTGTCGGAGTCGACCGAGGCGCCCGTGAGATCCGGACCCGAGGTGAGGCTGCCCGACCTGTCGCCGCCGACGCTCTGGTCACCCAGGGCGTTCGGTGTGGCGGAGCCATCGGACGACTGAGCGGCACCTTCGTCCACTGCGGCCAAGCTGATCTGGTCGCCGTAGTCCTGGATGTCCGGGTACGCGACACGGATGGTGTCCGGTGAGGGCTGCACCATGCTGTTGCCCTGGATCGCCTTGCCGTCCGCGGTGTAGACCGTGAACTTCTTGGCGTCCTCGGCGGTCACCGGCTCGTCGAACTTGTAGTCGAACTGGGTCTTGCCGACAAGTCCGCTGGTGGAGGCCAGGTTCGGACCGGTGGTGTCCTCTCCCGTGGAGGTCGGTGCGTTCATCACGCCCCGGGTGTCGCTGACTGCGTCGGACTCGGCGAACTGCCGCACGCCGTCCTCGACCTGGGAGTCGAACTGGACGGTGACCGTGTTGTCATTGGACGTGACGATGGACTGCCCGTCGATCGCCCGGCCGTCACGGGTGTACAGACCGAACTTGGAGGCGTCGGCGCCGCCGCCGTCCTCCTTGAGGTTGCGGTCGAACGTGTAGGTCACCTGGTCGAGGGTGTCGTTCGATTGTGCGCTCTCGAGCCGAGGAGCGTCGGTACCGCTGACGCCGCCTTCGCCGCCCTGGAGCTCGTTGGTGTTAGGCAGGTTGGTCCGACCGCTCTCGTTTTGCACCGCCTGCGAATCGGTGATCGCCACCGTGAACGCCTCGACATCGGTTCCGGGCGCGTACTCGGTGAGCACCGTGTTGGTGTCGCCTTCCTTGATCTGCGCGCTCTGCGCCTTGACCGAGGCGTTCGTGGCGAAGCCGGACAGCTGGAAGGACGACGGATCTCCTACATCGCTGACGGGCTTGGCGAAGCGGTACTCCACCTGCTCGGGCGCATTGTCGTCCAGATCCTGGCTGACGACCTCCACCGACTCCACGGTCATGCCGGTGTCGATCCCGCCGTTCATCTGATCGCCACGACCCTCGTCCGTGTCGGGCTGTTGACCGCCAGGAGGTTGCTCCTCGAGGCCAGGCGGCGGTGCAGGGGGTGCCGGAGCGGGCGGAGGCGGTGGCGGTGGCTGGGCAATCCCGGTGCCACCCATCGCGATCAGCACGCCGCTCGCGCTGGCGGCGGCGATTACGGCTGCCGTGCGGCGCTTCCTCTCCGTGCCTGCTCGTTTGTTGTTGGACATCACGGTCTCCTCCCGCATGTCATGCGAATCCGTACACGAGGAAACGCCGACCGTGAAGAAAACCTTTCCAATTGTTCGGAATGCGACGAAGTCCGGACGGCAGTTGCCATCTGGCGAACATCTCACCGCCTGTGGGAGTTCATCACCGAAGTAGCGGTGAACGCACGAAGTCGCCGTGCGCCTTGCGGGTTCACGCCCGGGTGAGCTCCTCGGCGTCCTGCTCGCGGAAGTGCCGGACGAGAGCGGTGACCGCTTCCCGGCCCGCCCGGTTGGCGCCCACGGTGGACTGCGAAGGACCGAAACCCGTGAGGTGGACGCGTGGTTCGCCGACGACCTGGGTTCCGCGCACCTGGATGCCGCCGAGATCGTTGCGCAGCCCGAGCGGGTCGAGGTGGGCGAGGGCGGGCTTGAAGCCGGTGGCCCACAGGATCGTGTCGACCGGGGTGAAGGCCCCGTCGGCTTCGCGGACACCGGTCGGTTCGATCGCGGTGAACATGGGGCGGCGTTGGAGCGCGCCCCTCGCCTCGGCGGCCAGGGCGTACGGAGTCCACAGGAGATCGGTGTAGGACACGACGCTTCCGGTGGGCCTGCCGGCCTCCACGTCGGCGGCGACCTTCGCGACGACCTCGCGCCCGGCGGAGCTGTCGAACTCGCCGTCGCGGAACACCGGCTCGCGGCGGGTGTACCAGAAGGTGGTCGCCACGCGGGAGATCTCCTCCAGCTGCTGCAGCGCGGAGATGCCGCCGCCGACGATGGCGACGCGCGACCCGGCGAAGTGCTCGGCGGAGACGTAGTCGCGGGTGTGCAGCTGGGTGCCCGTGAACGTCTCCTGCCCGGGGTAGTGGGGGAGGACCGGGTTCGACCACGTCCCGGTGGCGTTGATGATCGCGCGCGTGATCCACGACCCGTGATCGGTCTCCACCACCAGGTTCCCATCGGGACCGGGGCGCACGGCGGTGACCGTCACCGGCCGCAGGATCGGCAGCGCGGTCGCCTCCTCGAAGGCGTCGAAGTAGCGCGGCACCGCCACGCGGCTGGGCTCGTCCGGATCGACCGGGGGCTGGGTGAACCCGGGCAGGTCGAAGATCCCGTTCACGGTCGCCATGCGCAGCGATTCCCAGCGGTGCCGCCACGCCCCGCCCGGCGCCTGCCCGGCGTCGAGCACGACGAAGGTCCGCTCGGCCTCGGGGTGGTCCAGCGCGCTGGCGAAGTCCCGGCGCTGGAGGTGGTAGCCCGCGGACAGGCCCGACTGGCCGCCGCCGATGACCACCACCGTCGCCGCGCGGGACTGGATCTCCGGCGGCGCGGGGGGATCGGTCCGCGGGTTCGCGGGATTCGGGGGCACCTGCATGCTGCTCTCCGGACGTCGCACGGCTGCGCATGCCGTTCAACAACGGGTGCGACCACGAATTCCGGCAGGTGGCGCAGGACACCTTCCCGCAGGACGAGCGCGTCCGAACCCGGCGCGCCGCGGCCGCAGATCTGTGCTCGGCGGGGGATCACCTCGTACGCTGGCCGCGCGTACGGTCCGCGCCTGGAAAAGGGGAGGTCCGCCTTGGCTGCCGAGTGCTCTAGCGTCCACGACTTCGTCGAGCGATGGGCGACCGAGAAACCCGAGGTCGAAGCCGTGTCGTTCGGCGAGCGGCGGGTGAGCTGGGCGGAGCTCGACGACCGGGTCCGGCGCGCGGCCGGGGTGCTGCGGTCGTCCGGGATCGGGCCGGGGGACCGCTTCGCCGTCGTGGACAAGAACCACCTCGCCTGCCTGGAGCTGACGCTCGCGGCGTCGTTCACCGGAGCGGTGAACGTGGTGGTCAACTTCCGGCTCGCGTCGGAGGAGCTGGTCCACGTGCTCAACGACTCCACCGCCGAAGTCGTCGTGGTCGGCGCGGAGTTCGCCGGGCTGCTCGACGAGATCCGGGGGCGGTTGCCGCGCGTGCGCGAGGTGATCCTGCTCGGCGGCGACCAGGACGAGTACGAGGCGCGGCTCGCCGCGGCGGACCCGGTCGCCGAACCGCACCGATCCGCACCGCAGGACTGCTTCCTGCAGCTCTACACCTCCGGCACCACCGGCTGGCCGAAGGGCGCCATGCTGACCCAGCGGAGCATGACGGCCCACGCCAGCGCCCTCACGCCCGCGTACGAGCTGGACGAGTCGTCGACGAACATCGTCGCGATGCCGCTGTTCCACGTCGGCGGGACCAGCTGGGCGCTGGGCGGCATGAGCGTCGGCGCGCGCACGATCCTCGTTCGCGAGGTCGCTCCTGCGGCACTGCTGGACCTCATCGAGGCGACCCGCGCGACGCACGCGTTCTTCGTCCCCGCCGTCATCCACGCGCTGATCGACGACGGCGCACGTGCGCGCACCGCGATGGCTCGCCTGCGCGTCCTCGGGTACGGCGGTTCGCCGATGCCCGCTCCGCTGATGGAGCGCGTCCTGAGCGCGCTGCCCACCCCGCTGCACTCGGTGTACGGGATGACGGAGATGTCGGGAGTGTTCTGCGCCCTCGGTCCGCAGGAGCACCGCGACGAGCAGCGCACCCACCTGCGCGCCTCCGCCGGCCGACCGCTGCCGGGAACCGAGGTGCGCGTCGTCGACCCCGCCACCGGCGACGACGTCGAGCTCGGTGAGCTGGGCGAGTTCTGGGTCCGGTCCGAGCAGCGGATGGCCGGTTACTGGAACATGCCGGACGCCACCGCCGAGACGATCACCCCGGACGGGTGGCTGCGCACCGGCGACGCCGGTCGCCGCGATGGCGAGGGCTACCTCTACATCGAGGACCGAGTCAAGGACATGATCATCACCGGCGGCGAGAACGTCTACCCGGCCGAGGT
The DNA here is from genome assembly GCF_004348435.1 of Saccharopolyspora terrae. Lineage (NCBI taxonomy): Bacteria > Bacillati > Actinomycetota > Actinomycetes > Pseudonocardiales > Pseudonocardiaceae > Saccharopolyspora > Saccharopolyspora terrae. Next base: position 45,321 of record NZ_SMKS01000048.1, read on the forward strand.
CGAGCGGGTGGTCCTGGAGTTCCCGGGGGTCGCCGACGTGGCGGTGATCGGCGTCGCGCACGACAAGTGGGGCGAAACCGTGAAGGCCGTCGTCGTGCCCGACGAGGGCGAATCCCTCGACGAGCAGGCGCTCATCGACTTCACCCGGTCCAGGCTCGCCCACTACAAGTGCCCGAAGTCGGTGTCCGCGGTGTCCGCGCTGCCCCGCAATCCCACCGGCAAGATCCTCAAACGCCTGCTCCGCTCCCAGTTCCCGGCAGAGGGCTAGGTGTACTGACCTGAGAGGTTGGTTACGCGGCTGGCGGGTGGGCCGCCGATGCTGGTGTGGTGGCGGTGATGGTTGTAGCCGTGTAGCCAGCCGGGCAAGGCGGCGCGCCGTTGGGTCTCGGTGCTGTA
>NZ_SMKS01000049.1:0-44910 GCF_004348435.1 Saccharopolyspora terrae
GCCGTGAGGAGGAAGCGGGAGCGGGCGAGGCGGTGGAGGTCGTCCGCCAGGGGTGTGAGGTGCCAGAGCTCGCCGAGGTGCACGCCGAGCTTGAACAGGCAGTGGTGGTGCAGCGGCAGCGCGGGTGCCGGAGGGTCGGCCGGGCGCGCCGGCAGGTTCTCGACGGCGTAGTTGTCGGCGATCAGCGCGCTCAGCCCGGTGTCGGTGATCCACCGCAGGAGCCGCTCGTCGCGCCCGTCCAGTGCAGCGCACGCGCCGTGCAGGACGTCCGGGTCGGGATCACCGCCCATCTCGACGAGCCGCTGCGCGAAACCCGTGTGCAGGCACACCAGGTCGCCCTCCTCGACCTCGACCCCGTCGGCGGCCATGATCTCGGCGAGGGTGTCGTAGCCGACGATCGTGCGTTCCTCGCCGAGGTGCCTGCGCAGGTCGATGAGCACGCCCCGGCCCTGCGCCCCGGTGCGCGCGAGGTTGTCGATGCCCAGCGCTCCGCCGCTGGAGGTGGTGCGCTCGTGCAGGCCGCCGAACCCCGAGTCGTCCAGGTGGGACGGCCCGACGACGTCCTCACCGGCGCGGAACCCGTTGTAGAACACCGGTTCCGCGACTTCGTCGCCGTCGGCGTCGAACAGCGCCCCGGCGTGGGCGAAGGAGTCCCACTGCGTCGAGTACTGCAGGTGCAGCACGGCGAGGTCGTCGCAGAGCACGTCGGTGGCGCCCTCGACCTTGTGGCGCAGCTCGTAGTTGAAGTTGATCTCTCCGAAGCGCCGGGTGGGGCGCAGGACCGGCGGGAACCGGTTGGGGTTCAACCCGTTCCCGCCGGGCAGGGTCAGCGGCAGGCTCAACGCGTGGGTGATGCCCTCGCGCACCTCGGCCACCGCGGCCCGGACCCGCTGCGGGGTCAGCAGGTTCATCCGGCCCAGCGCGTCGCCGGGGCCGAAGTCACCCCAGTTGGACCCTTCCGGCCGCCGGATCCAGCGTGCTCTGGTCACCTTCGCCTCCCGGGTTGTCGCGTTCGTCATGACTGGGCCGGCGCAGCAGCAACAGCATGCAGCCCAGCGTGAGCAGCACCTGGAACAGCGCGTAGGCGATGACGACGTTGATCGAGCCCGACGCGCTGAGCAGGAACTGTCCCACCACCGGGGTCGTTCCGCCGAGCAGCGTGCCGCAGAGCTGGTAGCACAGCGAGAGTCCGGTGTAGCGCACCTCGGCCGGGAAGCGGCCGGCGAGGATCCCGGCCATCGCCGCGTAGTACAGGCAGTGCGGCACGGTGGCGACCGCGACGCCGACCATGGCCAGCCAGTAGTTCTCGGTGCCGATGAGCACGAACATCAGCGGCAGCAGCACGACTTCCGGGAGCAGCATGAACGTCACCGCGCGCGACAGGCTGCGCATCTTGGTGGCGATCACGGCCCCGAAGGGCTGCACGAGGATTTGCGCGATGTTGGCGACGAGGATGATCGTCAGGAAGTCGGTCTTGGCGAACCCGAGGTCGCTGGTGGCCCAGGCGAGCGCGAACGTCGACTTGAAGTAGGTGGCCGACAGGCCGATGGTGCAGGCTCCGATGCCCAGCGCGAGCAGTCCCGGGTGCGAGCGGACGACCTCCCACACCGGCAGCTTCGAGGTCTTCTTGGCCTGGATGAGCCGTTCCATCGCCGGGGATTCGGTGACGCGGAGCCGGATGAACAGGCCCACCACGACCAGTGCGGCCGAGGCCAGGAACGGGATGCGCCAGCCCCAGGTGAGCATGTCGGGTTCGGGCAGCTTGCTGATCAGCAGGAAGCAGACGGTGCTGAGCGTGTTGCCGACCGGCGAGCCCTGCTGCGCGAAGGCGCCGTAGAGGATGGACTTGCCCCTGGGCGCGTGCTCGGAGGCGATGAGCACCGAGCCGCCCCACTCGCCGCCGAGCCCGATGCCCTGCACCATCCGGATGCACACCAGCAGGATCGGCGCCCACACTCCGATCTCGGCGTAGCCGGGCAGCAGTCCGATGGCGGTGGTCGCGATGCCCATCATCAGCAAGGTGATGACCAGGGTCTTCTTGCGGCCCAACCGGTCTCCGACGTGGCCGAAGATGATGCCGCCGAGCGGGCGGGCGAGGAAGCCGACCCAGAACGTCGCGAAGGCGACCAGCGTGCCCAGGGCACCGTCGAGCTCGGGGAAGAAGACCTTGTCGAAGACCAGCGCGGAGGCCGTGCCGTAGATGTAGAAGTCGAACCATTCGATGGTGGAGCCGATGAAGGCCCCCACCCCGGCACGGTTCGCCGTGCGCGCGCTGCTCATCAGTTCTCCCTTGAACCGGACTTGATCGCAGCAACGGTGGCAGGCCGAACGCGGAGGCGTCCAATACGAATTCAACGTCCCGCTCAGACGTCGTTCAGATCAATCGGGAGTCGGCAGGGCGGTTTCGGCGATGTCGAGGACGGTGTGCAGCGCGGCGTTGGTGTTGTCCTCGCGCCAGGCCAGCGCGGCCCGCAAGCGGGTCGGTTGGCCCGCGAGCTCGCGGTAGACCAGACCGGTCTGCTGGATGTGCTGGCAGGAGGTCAGCGTCAGCGTGACGCCGACACCGGCCGCCACCAGGGCGAGGATCGTGTAGGAGTCGGGCGCCTCCTGCACCACGCGCGGGGTGAATCCGCCTGCCACGCACGCCTTGACCAGCGCGTCGCGCAGCGTGGACCCGGCGTTGGAGGGGAAGCTGACGAAGGGTTCGTCGGCGAGTTCGGCGATCGGGACGCGGTCCAGCTCGGCCAGCCGGTGGTCGGTGGGCAGCGCGCAGATGAGCTCTTCGACCTCGATGACGCGAGTGTTCACGCCGGGCTGGTTGACCGGCATCCGGACGAATCCGAGGTCCAGCGTCCCGTCGGCGACCTTGGCCAGGGCGACGTCGGCGTAGGTCTGCCCGCGCATCACCAGTTCCAGGCCCGGGTGGGCGGCGCGCACCGCCCGGGTGAGCACCGGCAGCGCCTCGTGGCTGGAGGCACCGGCGAACCCGACGGTGACCCGCCCGCGCTCGCCTCGCCCGGCGGCGCGGGCCGCGCCGACGGCGATGTCGACGTCGTCGAGGACGGTGCGCGCGGGTTCGAGGAAGGACTCCCCCGCGTTGGTCAGCCGCACCGACCGCGTGTTGCGCTCGAACAGCCGCACGCCGAGCTCCTTCTCCAGCTGCCTGATCTGCTGGCTCAGCGGCGGCTGGGCCATCTGCAGGCGCTTGGCGGCGCGGCCGAAGTGCAGCTCCTCGGCGACCGCCACGAAGGCGGTCAGGTAGCGCAGCTCCACACCCATCCCCGATCTATTCGACTCAGCTCTGGATCTGACACTAATTCGGTATTGGACCTGTCTCAATCCGGGGTGGCAGGCTGATGCGCAGGCGAACCGCGCACTCCCTGGGGGCATCGATGTCGCAGGTCGGAAAGTCGGACAAGACCACGTCGATGCGGGACGCCATCGCCGAGTTCGTCACCGACGGCGCCACGGTGTCGCTGGAGGGCTTCACGCACCTGATCCCGACAGCAGCCGGGCACGAGATCATCCGGCAGGGCCGCCGGGACCTGACCATCGCGCGGATGACCGCCGACGTCGTCACCGACCAGCTCATCGCGGGTGACTGCGTGAGCAGGCTGATCTCCTCGTTCGTCGGCAACTCCACGGCCGGTTCGCTCGGCGAGCTGCGGCGGCGGGTCGAGGCGGGCGCGCTGGCCTTCGAGGAGTACAGCCACTACGGCATGATCTGCCGCTACCTGGCCGGCGCCCAGCGGCTGCCGTTCTTCCCGCTGCGCTCCTACGCGGGCAGCGACGTCCCCGGCATCAACCCGGGCATCCGCAAGGTCACCTCGCCGTATCCCGCTCCCGGCGGCGGCGAGGAGCAGATCTACGTGGTGCCGCCGCTGAACCCGGACGTGACGATCGTGCAGGCGCAGCGCGCGGACCGCTCCGGCAACACCCAGATCTGGGGTCTGACGGGCATCCAGGCCGAGGCGGTCTACGCCGCGCGCAAGGCGATCGTGGTGGTCGAGGAGGTGGTGGCCGACGAGGTCGTCCGCTCCGACCCGAACCGCACGGTGATCCCCGCGCACGCGGTGGACGCGGTGGTGGAGTGCCCGCGCGGCGCGCACCCGGCGTTCGTGCAGGGCTACTACGACCGCGACGGCGAGTTCTACCGCGAGTGGTCGCGGATCAGCGGTGATCCCGACCGGTTGCGGGCGTGGCTGGACGAGTGGGTGCTCGGCACGGCCGACCACTCCGAGTACGTCGCCAAGCTCGGCGAGCAGCGCTGGTCGGGCTTGGCCGTGGGCGAGGCGTGGAGCGAGCCGGTCAACTACGGCCGCAGGCTTTGAGGAGGATCATGTCCATCACGTCGTCGGAGCTGCTGGCTTCGGTCGCGTCGCGCGAACTCGCCGGTGCGAATACGGTTTTCGCCGGGATCGGCCTGCCCACGCTGGCGGTGTCGCTGGCGCAGCGGACGGTGGCGCCGGACGTGGAGATCGTCTACGAGTCCGGTGTCTGCGGCGCCCATCCCGACCAGCTGCCGGAGACGATCGCCGACGCGGTGCTGATCACCGGTTCGGAGGCCGTGCTGCCGATGACCGCGCTGTTCGGCTACGTGCTGCAGGGCGGGCGGATCGACGTCGGCTTCCTGGGGGCCGCGCAGATCGACCGCTTCGGCAACCTCAACTCCTCGGTGATCGGCGACTGGCACTCCCCCGCGGTCCGGCTGCCCGGTTCGGGCGGGGCCATGGAGGTCATGGCCAACTCCGGCGAGGTCTTCGTGGTGATGCGACGCCACGACCCCCGCTCGTTCACCGCCGAACTCGACTTCTGCACCTCCCCGGGCCCGGATCGCGCGCTGGCCGACGGGATCCGCCCGCGCGGCAAGGGCGTCACCCGGGTCATCACCGACCTCGGGATCCTCGCGCGCGACGGGGCCGGTGAGGAGCTCCGCCTCGTGGCCACCCACCCGGGCGTCACGGCCGAGCAGGTCCGCGAGGCCACCGGCTGGGACCTCCAGGTCGCCGACGACCTCAGCACCATCACCCCGCCCACCGAGGCCGAGCTCGACACGCTCCGGCACGAGGTGGACCCGGCCCGCGTCTACCTCCGCTGAGCCTTCCGGCATGTTTGGATGACCGGGACACCTCGAAGGTCGACGAGGAGGTTTCGGTGTTGGAGGAGTTTCTGCGGGACTGGCGACCGGAGGCCGTGGTCGAGCACGACTCGATGGCGCACGAGCAGTCGCGAGCGCTGGCCAACGTCCTGGAGGTACCGACGCCGGTCGAGGAGCTGCCGCCGCTGTGGCACTGGGTGCACTTCCTGTCCTGGCCGCCGCACTCCGAGCTGGGACCCGACGGCCACCCGCTCAACGGCGATTTCCTGCCACCGGTGCCCGACCGGCGCCGGATGTTCGCGGGCGGGCGGCTGACGATCGACGAGCCCCTGCGGCTGGGCACCCCCGCCGAGCGGACCACCGAACTGGGCGGTGTCACGGTCAAGCAGGGCCGTTCGGGCGAGATGGCGTTCGTGACCGAGCGCCGCGAGTTCCGCCAGGACGGACGGCTGCGGATCACCGAGGAGGCGGACTACGTCTACCGCAGCGGTGAGGCCGACACCAAGAGCCCGGACCGGTTGCGGCCCACCGACTTCCCGCCCTCCGACGCGCCGTGGCAGCGGAGGTTCGTCGGTGAGCCGACGCGGTTGTTCCGGTTCAGCGCGCTGACGGCCAACACCCACCGCATCCACTACGACGAGCCCTACTGCCGCGAGGTCGAGGCCTATCCGGGGCTGGTGGTGCACGGACCGCTGCTGGTGCTGCTCATGACCGAGCTCGCCCGCGAGCACGGGAGCCTCGCCGCGGTGTCCTACCGGCTGCGCCGCCCGGTGTTCTCCGGTGATCCGGTGCTGGTGTGCGGCGACGAGGACGGGGCGATGTCGGTGCGCTCCGATCAGGTCTCCGCCGAGGCGTCGGTGACGTTCTCCGAGCGCCGGTAACATCGGGGCCGACCACGAGTTCGCAGGTCGGAGCACCTCCGGCCACGGGAGGAGCCGGATGCCGACCGAGCGCTGGGTGCCGACGACCGCGCATTGGGGCGCCTACCAGGCGACGGCCGATGCCGACGGCGGTGTCCGGGTCCGCCCGCACCCCGACGACCCGGCCCCGTCGCCGCTGCTGGGCAACGTGCCGGGCGTCGCGCGGCACGACACGCGGGTGATGCGCCCGGCGATCCGGCGCGGCTGGCTCACCGGTGGGCCGGGGCCGTCCTCGCAGCGCGCCCGGGACGAGTTCGTCGAGGTCGACTGGGACACCGCGCTGGACCTGGTCGCCGCGCAGCTGGACCGGGTGCGGGTCGAGTCGGGCAACGAGGCGATCTTCGGCGGTTCCTACGGCTGGGGCAGCGCCGGGCGGTTCCACCACGCGCAGTCGCAGCTGCACCGGTTCCTCAACACCATCGGCGGCTACACCTCCTCCCGGAACAACTACAGCTTCGGGACCTCGCAGGTCCTGCTGCCGCACGTGGTGGGCAGCTCGGCCGCGGTCCTCGGCTACGCCGACAGCTGGGCGACGGTGCGCGAGCACACCGACCTCATCGTGGCCTTCGGCGGGCTGCCGACGAAGAACCTGTCGGTCTCGCCGGGCGGCGTCACCCGGCACACCAGCGCCGCCGCGGCGGCCGATCCCGGGGTCGCCGTGGCCTCGATCAGCCCGCTGACCGCCGACGTTCCCGCGGGCGGGCGCTGGTACTCGATCGAGCCCGGCACGGACGTGGCGATGCAGCTCGCCCTGGCGCAGGTCTTGCTCGCCGAAGACCTGCACGACACCGACTTCCTCTCCCGCTGCTGCACCGGGTTCGACGTCTTCGCCGGCTACCTGCGGGGCGAGACCGACGGCGTGCCGAAGACTCCGGAGTGGGCGGCCCCGATCTGCGGGATCGCGGCCGGCGACATCCGCGAGCTGGCCCGCCGGATGGCCTCCGGGCGGACGCTGGTGACGGTCACCTGGTCGTTGCAGCGCGCCCGGGGCGGCGAGCAGCCGGTGTGGGCGGGCATCGCGCTCGCGGCGATGCTGGGTCAGATCGGCTTGCCCGGCGGCGGTTTCGGGCACGGCTACGGTTCGATGGCCGACGTCGGCGACGAGGGGCCGGTGCTGTGGCTGCCGACGCTGCCGCAGGGTCCCAACCCGGTCAGCACGTTCATCCCGGTCGCGCGCATCGCCGACATGCTGCTCAACCCGGGCGCGCAGTACGACTACAACGGGCAGCGACTGGCCTACCCCGACATCAGGCTGGTGCACTGGGCGGGCGGCAACCCGTTCCACCACCACCAGGACCTCAACCGGCTGCGTCGCGCGTTCGCCCGTCCCGAGACCGTGGTGGTGCACGAGACGCACTGGACCGCCACCGCCCGGCACGCCGACGTCGTGCTCCCGGCGACCACGACGCTGGAACGCGAAGACCTCGGCGCCGGGCGCCGCGACACCCACCTCACCGCGATGCACCGCGTCCTGGACCCGGTCGGCGAGGCGCGCGACGACTTCAGCATCCTCAGCGGGCTCGCGGAACGGCTCGGGGCGCGGCAGCGCTTCACCGAGGGGCGCAGCGCCCGGGGCTGGCTGGAGCACCTCTACGACAAGTGGCGGGACCAGCTGCGCGCCCAGGGCCACGAGCTCCCGGACTTCGACACCTTCTGGGCCGACGGTGAGCTGCGGCTCCCCGCGATGCCCGAGAACCCGCCGCTGGTGCGGTTCCGCGAGGATCCCGAGGGAGACCCGCTGCACACGCCGAGCGGACGCATCGAGCTGCACTCGGCGAAGGTCGAGTCGTTCGGCTACGAGGACTGCCCGGGCCACCCGGTCTGGCTTCCGCAGGAGCGTCGCGGCCCGCTGCACCTGATCGCCAACCAGCCACCGACCCGGTTGCACGGGCAGGGCGACGTCGGCGCGGTCAGCCGCGAGTCCAAGGTGGCCAGCCGCGAACCGATCACGCTGCACCCCGACGACGCCGCCGCGCGCGGCATCACCGAGGGCTCGGTGGTGCGGGTGTTCAACGACCGGGGCTCGTGCCTGGCGGGTGCCCGCATCAGCGACCGGGTGCGGCCCGGTGTCGCGGTGCTGCCCACCGGCGCGTGGTTCGATCCGCAGCCGGATCCGCAGCACCCGGGCCAGGAGCTGTGCGCGCACGGCAACCCCAACGTCCTCACCGAGGACGTCCCCGCCTCGCGCCTGTCGCAGGGGTGCGCCGGTCAGCGCACCCACGTCGACGTCGAGCCCTTCACCGGTCCGCTGCCCGAGGTCACCGCCCACACCCCACCGCCGCTGCACCGGGCCTGAACGAGGGTCAGCCCAGCAGCGCCGTGACCGTGACGAGGACCGGGACCGACAGGATCGTGGAGAGCAGGATCGACTCCCGGGCCAGCCGGACGCCGACGTTGTAGCGCGAGGCGTAGACGAACAGGTTCTGCGCGGCGGGCAGCGCGGAGATGACCACCGCCGCGAACAGCGGGGCGCCTTCCATGCCGAACAGCCCCGCGCCGATCGCCCAGGCGATGACCGGGTGCGCGAACGACTTCAACCCGACCGACACCAGCACCGGCCACCGCTCGGCTCCGCCCGCCGGGAGCTGCGAGCCGCGCAGCGACACGCCGAAGGCGAGCAGCACCGCGGGCACCGAGAGGTGCCCGAGCAGCGTCAGCGGTTCGGAGACCGGCCCGGGGATGCGCCAGCCCAGCAGGGACAGCGAGACGCCCAGCAGCGAGCAGATCACGATCGGGTTCTTGAACGGCGCCAGCAGCCGCGACCAGGCCGAGGTCTTCTCCTCGGCCTGCGCGAAGTCGATGACGGTCAGCCCGATCGGCGTCATCACCAGCAGCTGGAACAGCATCACCGGAGCGACCAGCGTCGCGTCGCCGAGGACGTAGACCGCCACGGGGATGCCCAGGTTACCTGCGTTGACGTAGCTGGAGCACAGCGCGCCGATGGTGGTGCGCCGGATGTTCCAGCGCCGCCACAGCGCCACCAGCACGAACAGCGCCGCCGCCGCGAACGTGCTCAGCGCCGTGACCAGCAGCGGAGCGGAGAACAGGACGCGCACGTCGGACTCGGAGAGCATCTGCAGCAGCAGCGCCGGGGTTCCGACGTAGAAGGAGATCTTGGCGAGCACGTCGCGGCCGTTGTCGCCGAGCACCTCGGTCCGCCCCAGCACGTAACCGACCAGAACGATGGCGCCGATGACGCCGAAGCCCTGGATTACACCCGACACGACGCCTCCACCCCCGGCACGCGGTCCACTGTGGAGGCGCGCGAAGCCATTGCGGTTCCTCAACGCGGTTTTCGGCGCTCACCGCGGCGTCATCGCCCGGGCGCCGACCCGTTAGCGATCCTAATCGATCACCACCGGTGGTGCGCTGTCCGAATGGCCACTCTCACACCACGACGCGGTGCGGGCCGTCAGCTCTCGTTGCCGGTGATCGCCGGTTCCACAGGGCGCAGGTCGGTCCGGCCGTCGGAGGTGGGCACCCGGCCGGGGAGCTTGACGGCGTCGGTGAGCGGGCCGGGGCTCCAGTCGCCCCAGTGCGTCTCGCTCCGCACCTGCATCGCCGCCTCGGCACCGACGGTGTCCGGGTTGTACGGGTCGACCACGTAGATCGCTCCCCAGTCCCGGTTCGGCGCTCCCCGCAGGTAGGCGGGCAGCTGCCGAACGCTGGCGCCGACGTTGAGCCAGCCGAACGGGCCGCCGCCGCCCGGGGCCGACCAGGTCTGCCCCATGTCGCGCATGATGCCGCCGCCCGCGATCCGGAAGCGCGGCATCTCGAACACGCCGTTGCGGATCTTCGCCGGTTGCAGGCACGGGTGCACCAGCGCGGCGGGCCACTCCACGAAGGTCGGCTGGCTGCCGATCAGGTTGGTCATCGTGGTCAGCACCGGTACGCGAGGGGCGCTGAACGCCAACCACCCGCCCTCGTCGTCGCGCTGGTCGGCCGCCACGATCCGCGCCTTCTGAGCTCCGGGGGCGTCGAAACGCACGTCCTGCCAGGCACCGCTGTTGAGCGAGAAGTCCCGGTGACCGCTGACCTCGAAACCGCCGGGGAGCTCACGACCCCACTCCACCCGCAGCGAGTTCCCACCGGTCGACGAGCCGGCGAACTGCAGCACCACGGGCGTGGTGCCCTCGGTGGCCTGCGGTGGGAGGTCGAACCACGGGGTGCGGATCTCGCCGGTGCCGGTCGCGTCGGCGTCGAAGGTCCCCCAGACCGGCGCGTCGTCACCGCCGTAGCCGAACGGCGGGGTGAACTGCGGGCTGCCGGGATAGCCGAAGCGGTGGAAGCCCTGCTGCTCGGCGCGCAGGTAGTCGGTCGGCTGCGCGGGATCGCTGGACGTGCGCGGCTGGTCGCCCGACGGGGCGAGCACTCCGCGGCGCGGGTCGGCTTCGACGTTGATGTAGTCCGACAGCCCGCAGCTGCTCCCGGCGATCTGCTTGACGTTGTCCGGACCCAGGCTGTAGCTGCCGCGCTGCTTCTCGATGCCGACGGCGAAAAGCCCGACCTCGCCGACCAGGCACAGCGCGCAGGTGATCGTCAGCGGCGCGGCACCCAGGCTCAGCACGCGCTTGCGCGCGGTCGGGGTCACCACCGGCGGCTCGCCGTGGCGGACGTGCTCGATGAAGGCGACGACCAGGGCGAGGAACCCGATGACCAGGAACGCGGTGCTGGCGTGCCGCCCGTCGAGGCTGGGCGCCTTGTCGAACCACGGCACGCCCCAGCCGGAGACGTACCACCAGGAGTTGGTGCCGGTCACCGAGTACGCGCACACCACCATCAACCCGGCGAAGAACCCGGCCCGGTTGCGGCGGGAGCGCAGGACGGCGGCGCTGGTGGCCAGCGCGGTCAGCGCCGCCAGCACCGCTCCGATGGCGGCGAACACGCCGAAGTGGTGGGTGTGCTTGGTCGGGGTGGCGGCCAGCACCACGAAGCACAGCACCGCGATGCCCAGCATCCGCCTGCTCGGGCCTACGGCGGCTCCGCGGATCTTGCCGCGGCGCAGGAACACCACACCGCTGGCGGCGATGCACAGCATCAGCAGCAGGACCGGGAAGCGGCGGGTCAGCGAGCCGTCCGGCCACTTGTCGAACAGCTTCTCGTAGCGGCCGAGCTCCTCGTACCAGGAGTCGTTGGGGCCGAACTCGGTCTTGAGCTCGACCGAGTCCAGCACCGACTGCAGCGTCTGGTCGAAGAACACCCCGACCAGGATCACCAGACCCGTCGCGGCGATCGGCGCCAGCACGGGCAGCGCGCCGATCTCCCGGATGCGCCGCCACAGCAGCCGGAGCAGCGGTTTGGCCGCGGCGAGGAACGGCAGCACCGCGACCATGCCGTGCGGGTTCGCGCCCAGCCCCAGGGCCGCGGCCAGCAGTCCCAGCGCCGCCGGGGTCAGCCGCTCGGTGGCCACGGCGCGTTCCACGGCGCACACCGAGAGCAGGAAGAACAGCACCACGACCGGCTCGGGCCGAAGACCGTTGTTGTAGGGCAGCCAGAACGCGAGGAAGACCGCGGCGGCGGCCCATCCAGCGGATTCGCTGCGCCGGACCTGCTGGCCGAGCCTCGGCAGCACGCCGCGGCTGAGCAGCAGCCAACTGACGACGCCGAGGAACAGCGCGGGCAACCGCACCCACGGGGTGGCCGCGGAGATGTGCACCCACAGCGCGTAGATCTCGTAGAACCAGCCGAAGGGCGATTCGGGGTTGCCGAACCAGCGGAAGTAGTTGGTGACGTAACCGGCGTCGGGGGCGGCGCGCAGCATCGTCAGGATGTAGCCGTCGTCGGCGGTCATGGCGCCGATGAGCCACCAGACCGCGAGAGCGGCGAACACGACGACGTCGCGCACTCCCAGCCGCCACCAGCCCACCGGCAACCGCCGCACGGGTGCGCGGATCTCCAACTTGCGCAGCGCGAGCAGGGAACCGATGAAGCACAGCACGGCCAGCACCATCGCCGTGGTCTTCAGCGCCGTCGGAGTCGTGGCGAAGCGGGTGTCGACCCCGGCCTGGAAGTCCAGTCCGCGCACGTCGTCGCGCTGGTCGTCCAGCTGCGAGTAGATCCCGGTGAGCTGCGGCCGCTGGTCGCCGCCGGCGGAACCCAGCGGCACGCCCGCGATGTCGGCGCGGGTCTCCCCCGCGTCGGAGTTGACGGTGATGGCGCAGTCCCCTGCCGGCAGGGCCGCCGAGCCGATCTGGTGACCGCGCGAGAAGGAGCTGACCTGACCGTTGTCGATCTGCAGGTTCATGCCGGTCAGGCCGCCGTAGGCACCCGACGGCGCGTTGGTGGCCAGCAGCTCGCCCGCACCGTTGATCCGCTCGTCGAGGCTGCGGGCCGCGGCGCACGGCACGGTGGCGTTGAGCCAGAGGGGTTCGTGGGTGAGCAGCGGGGCCGACACCGAACGGGTGCCCTCGGCCGTGGGCCACTTCAGGGTGGTGACGTCGTGGTTCACCGGGAGAAGCGGTACCGCGACCGCCAGCAGCGCTGACAGCAAACCGAGTACCGCGGCCACGATGCGCGCGCCTCGCCGCGCCGGGTCGCGACGCGTGAACCGCGTCGAACGCTGACTCACGCGCTCGCCACCTAACCTCGCAGGACTGCTCCTCGCAGAGCTTAAACGGTGACGACGGTCCGCTTACCCCTGGCGGGTGAAGAACCGGGAGCCTGCGTGGTCAGGCGAGCGTCGAGGGCGCATCCTCGTCACCCGGCTTCCGCCGCGGACCGACGAGCGGACCGGCCACCGTGGAACGAGCGGGAGGATCAGGCCGCGAGGGCCGGTTCCACATCACCGGTCATCGGGTTGCGCCGGGCGTCGAACAGGTATCCGACCCAGAACCCGATGACTCCGGCACCAACGACGGCCAACGTTCCGACAGCACGCACCATGGGAGGTTTCCTCTTCTCGGCGGCGCCCGATCCACTGGACCCGACTACCTGCTTCTCATGGGGAAATGCTCAACCCGTCGGGTGGCAGCGCCGTTGCACAAACGATAACCGGCCGTTAAATGACCGACCACGCCACCCCTCGGATACCTCCGATCACGTTCAGTCATCCCGCCGACCCGCTAACGGAGTAGTCGGCGCCCTTCGGGGCGTGCGACGAAGGGCCTTGGTGAGCTGCCCGCATGCGGGAGATCCGGTCTCGGGACCAGACGGCCACCCGGCCGAAGCCGTCTCCCCTCATGCGGACATTTCGCAACCGGTTAACCGATGTCACCCTCTTGGGAAAGCATTGCGAAAAGCGCTCGGAATTCACGTTCCGCTCAGAACCGTTATGCGTGATGCAACGGGGTCACATGTTGATCTGCGCCAATCCGCGTTCGTCCCGAGTCACCTCGGGCCACGGTTTGCGAGCTTCGGCGAGGATCTTCGCGACCACGTCGGTGATCTCGCCCGCGGACTCGGCCATCGCGGTCACGTCGCCGGCGTGCGCGGCAGGATCCAGCCCCGCGCGGCGCAGGAGCGGGCCGACGTCGCGCAGGGCCCGCGCCATCCAGGCGATGGGGTCGGCTGACAGCTCGGCGTCGAAGACGCGCTCGCCGGGTTCGCCATCGGACATCTCCGGGTGCCAGTGCATCCGGTCGGCCGCGTGCGGCCGCGACTCCAGCAGGTCGAAGCGGCAGATGCCGCGGCTGAGCCACGCCGCTCTGGAGGAGTAGATCGAGCCGGCCTCGGCGGACTCCGACAGGCCGCGCAGCTCGAGGCGAACGCCCCGTTCGCGCACGTCGGGTTCATCGGCGAGCGCCGGGTCGGCGAAGTCGACGCCTTCCACGGTCACCGCGAGCTTCTCGAAGCAGTAGATCCGGTACACACTCGAAGACAAGCACAGCGCCGCCCGTGGCGACAAGGCCGACCACCTACCACGAGCAATGTCCACTGTGGATTTCCTAGATCCCGGTACGCCCCGCCGTGTCGGTGCGAACGCCGCTCGCACCGGCTTCTAGGCTGCCGGGGTGAGCACTCCCGAGGAATTCACCCGGTTGCCGATCCCCGCCGACACCACCGAGCTCAGCAGCGGTCCGCCGCTGCACGACGCGTGCGCGCCGCTGCGGGAGCTGGTCGGCGCGTGGCGCGGCGAGGGCGAGGTGGACTACCCGACCATCGACGGCCCGTTCCGCTTCGGCCAGCAGGTGACGATCTCCCACGACGGACGCCCCTTCCTGCGGCACCAGGCGCAGGCGTGGCTGCTCGACGCCGAAGGGCAGGTGCTGCGCCCGGCCGCCTGGGAGACCGGCTGGTGGCGCCCCGGCGCCGAGGGACGGATGGAACTGCTGCTGACGCACGCCACGGGCCTGCTCGAACTGTTCTACGGCAGCGCGCAACCGGGGCTCTGGACGCTGGAGACGGAGACCGTGCTGGCGACGGCCACCGCCAAGGACGTGCGGGCCGCGCAACGCTCCTACGCGCTGCGCGGGGACGTCCTGGACTACGCCGAGAGCCGGGCGATGGTCGGCGAGCCGATGACCCCGCACGTCTCCGCGACCCTGCACCGGGTGCGCTCCGGCGGTTGAGACCACTCGGGTTGAACGGCAAGAAGCCCCGCACTCGTTTCCGAGGTGCGGGGCTTCTTGTCTGCGGGCCGTGTGACCGGCTCTCTGAAGTGGAACGGCTACCTCAATCGGCAGTTCGTTCCGGTATTACGTGAGACGCCGTGTTCAGATGACGCGGACGTCGGCCGCCTGCGGGCCCTTCGGGCCCTGGCTGACCTCGTAGCTCACCTTCTGGTCCTCATCAAGGCTGCGGAAGCCGCGGGCGTCGATGGCCGAGTAGTGGACGAAAACGTCCGGGCCACCGTCGTCCGGGGCGATGAAGCCGAAGCCCTTTTCCGAGTTGAACCACTTCACGGTTCCCTGTGCCATGCTTGCTCTCTCCTTCTGGGAGCCGGTACTACATCAGACCGTCACACTGCGTGACGGCCTGGGCCGCGGATCGAACGGCGACTTGTCCAGCTACAACCAGAAAGCAGCACGCTCGCATCACCATCCTGCGAGTGTGCGCGAACACGACCCCAGAAAAATACGACCGCCAGGAACACTACACGGTCCCTCGTGGACACGTCTGCCTCTATCGCCCGGCCGTGTCGTGACCGGCGTCACATTTTTCTCGGTAGGCCGAGCGCGTGCGGGAACGCTGTTCCGGGAAGAAGAGGATCTTGTCCCCGCCCTCCTGTTCGAGGTGAAATCCATTCACAATCGAATGAGGAGAACCATGTCCAGCACGTTGCTCACCGGCCGGGACTTCAAGCTCGGCCTCTTCTCCCCCAACTGCTCCGGCGGTCTCGCCATCACCAACGTCGCCGACAGGTGGGGTGCGAGCTGGGCCGACAACCTCCGGCTCGCCCGCCTCGCCGACGACTCCGGGATCGACTTCATCCTGCCCATCGCCAGATTCATCGGCTATCCGGGCAGATCCGGCTTCCACGAGAGCGTTCTGGAGCCCATCCCCTGGGCCGCGGGACTGCTCGCCGCCACCCGGCGGATCACCGTGTTCGCCACCGTCCACACCGCCTTCAACCACCCGGTGGTCAGCGCTAAGCAGCTCGCCACGCTCGACCACATCGGTGAAGGCCGGGCCGGGCTCAACGTGGTCGCCGGCTGGAACGAGCCCGAATACCGGGCGATGGGCCTGGAACTGCCCGAATCCCACGACGACCGCTACGCGCTCGCGCAGGAGTGGTGGGACCACGTCCGAGCCCTGTGGACCCGGGAGGGCCGGTTCGACCTGTCCGGCAGGTTCTTCGACCTCGAAGGAGTCGGCGCCACGCCCAAGCCGGTCAACGGCACGCTGCCGCTGATCAACGCCGGGTCCAGCCCGCAGGGCCGCGCCTTCGCCGCGCGCAACGCCGATTTCGTCTTCACCGCGCTCAGCGACCCCGGCCACGGTTCCGAAGTGGTCACCGAGCTGCGGCGGGACGCGCGCACCCGGCACGGCCGCGACGTCGGGGTGATGGCGCCGGCCTTCGTGGTCTGCCGCAAGACCCGCGCCGAAGCCGAGGAGTTCCTGCACCACTACGCCGAGGAGAACGCCGACTGGGACGCCGTCGAGGAGCTGATGCGGCTGCAGGGCATGTACGCCCAGTCCTTCGCCAACGACATCATGGACACGCTGCGCACCCGCTTCGCCGCCGGGCACGGGACCTGCCCGCTGATCGGCGCTCCGCAGGAGGTCGCCGACGAGATCGAGCGCTACGCCCAGGCGGGCCTTTCGGGCATGACGCTGGCGTTCCTGGACTACGTCGGCGAACTCGAGGACTTCGTCGCCGAAGTGCTGCCGCGCCTGGAGGCCAAGGGGATCCGGCTCCCGCTCGCCGAGCGGAGCTGAGAGCGGAAGCCGCCGATTGGAATTCCGCTACTCGAACCGCGAAGGGTCTCCCGCGCCGACTCGCACCACCTCGGGCTCGTCGGTGGAGAAGTCGACGACCGTGGTGGGTTCGACACCGCAGTCACCGGAGTCGATGACCGCGTCCAGGACGTGGTCCAGCTCGTCCTTGATCTGCCAGCCCTGCGTCATCGGCTCCTCCTCCCCCGGCATGAGCAGGGTGCTCGACAGCATCGGCTCACCCAGCTCGGCCAGCAGGGCCTGGGCGGCGACGTGGTTGGGGATGCGCACGCCGACGGTCTTCTTCTTGGGGTGCAGCAACCGGCGCGGGACTTCCTTCGTGGCGGGGAGGATGAACGTGTAGCTGCCGGGCGTGGACGCCTTGATCGCGCGGAACACCGCGTTGTTGATGATCACGAACTGGCCGAGCTGCGCGAAGTTCTGGCACACCAGCGTGAAGTGGTGCCGGTCGTCGAGCTGGCGGATGGTGCGGATCCGGTCCATGCCGTCCTTGTTGCCCAGCTGGGCGCCGAGGGCGAAGCAGGAATCCGTCGGGTAGGCGATGAGTCCGTTGTCCCGGAGGATGTCCACCACCTGCCCGATCGAGCGCGGCTGCGGGTTGTCCGGATGAACGTCGAAGTACTTCGCCATGCGGACCAGCATAGGAGCCGTGCCACGGTTGCCAAGCGCAACCGAACTCGGCGGGTCGATCTGTAGACATCCCCCGTTCGCCCGCGCATCCTGTTGCCCCGGGAAGTGACCTCGGTTACAACCCGCCGGAGCACAACGGGCCGAAAGGGCGAAGAATGAGCCGGGCGACGCGGCCTGATCACGAGGAAATCCCCGACGACACCACCGATCCCGGCGAGATCGCCGCGACCCACGACGAGGAGAAACCGGCCCGCCGGCTCTCCCACCGACCGGAACTGCTGGTCTACCTGACGGCCCTGGCGGTGGCGCTGCTGGTGCTCCGGCAGGTGTTCTTCCCGCTGACCAAGGGGAACCAGTTCTACCTGGTCATCTTCCTCGGATGCACGCTGCCGCTGGTGTTCCTGTCCTACCGCCCCGGCGGCAGGCGCGGTTCCGGCGAGCGCGACGACCCCGGCTGGTACGACTGGGTCCTGTCCGCGCTCGCGCTGCTGGTGGGCTTCTACCCGGTGCTGCCGTTCGGCTCGGGCGGTTTCGACGCGTTCCTCGACCGGCAGGGCAGCCTGTCCGGTCTGGACGTCCTCGCGGGATCGCTGCTGCTGCTGTTGGTGCTGGAGGCGACCCGGCGCACCACCGGCTGGATCCTGCCGGTGATCTGCGCTGCCTTCGTCGGTTTCGCCTACTACGGCGGTTTCCTCCCGCAGCACTGGGGAATCGCGCACGCCGGGGTCGACTTCAGCCAGATCGTCAACGCGCTCTACAACGACGCCAGCGGGTTCTACGGCACTCCCCTCGACGTCGCGGCCTCCTACATCGTGCTGTTCACCCTCTACGGGGCGGTGCTGTCGGCCTCGGGCGCCGGGCAGTTCTTCGTGGACTTCTCCTTCGCGGCCTTCAAGCGCTCCCGCACCGCTCCCGGCCGCACCGCTGTGCTGTCGGGTTTCCTGCTCGGCACCGTGTCCGGGTCGGGCACGGCGACGGCGGTGAGCCTGGGATCGATCACCTGGCCGATCCTGCGCCGCGCCGGATACCCGCAGGAGAACGCCGGTGGTCTGCTCGCGGCCTCGGGCATCGGGGCGATCCTGTCGCCTCCGACGCTGGGCGCGGCGGCGTTCATCATCGCCGAGTACCTCCAGACCTCCTACCTGACAGTGCTGATCTGGGCGTGCGTGCCCACGCTGCTGTACTACCTGGGCATCGTGTTCTCGGTGGAGGCCGACGCGCGGCGGTTCGGCGCACGGGCCGTGGACACCGAGCACGGCAGCGCGTGGCGGATCCTGCTGCGCGGCGGGTACCACTTCCTGTCGCTGGCGATCATCGTGGTGTTCCTGGCGATGAACATCCCGCCGTTCGCCGCCGTCGTCTACGCCACCGGTGTGGCGGCGCTGTTCGCCCTGGTCTCGAACCTGGTGCGCGCCACCGGCGGTCCCGGCCGGGCGGTGCTGGACTGGGCGCGGAGCATGGTCGACGCGCTGTCGCTCGGGGTGCGAGGGGCGCTGCCGGTGGTGGCGGTGTGCGCAGCCGCCGGGATCATCACCTCGACGATCACCAAGACCGGCCTCGGCCAGGAGCTCGCCGACGCGCTGGTGCAGGCGGCGAACGCGCTCTCGTCCGACCCGACCGTGATCCTGGTGCTCACGGTGGCGTTCTCGGCGCTGGCCGTGGGGGTGCTGGGCCTGGCGGTGCCGGTGACGGCGTCGTTCATCATCGCCTGGGTGGTCATCGGCCCGGCGCTCGGCGCGCTCGGGGTGGCCGACGCCGAGCGGGCGATGTTCATCTTCTACTACGCCGTGCTGTCCGAGGTCACGCCGCCGACGGCGCTGGCGGCGGTGGCCGCCGCGGCCATCACCGGCGGCCGGGTGATCAGCACGATGATGCAGGCCTGGAAGTACACGCTGCCCGCGTTCCTGGTGCCGATCGCGTTCGTGCTCACCGACAACGGCGCGGCGCTGCTGCTGCAGGCCGATGCGGTGACCGTGCTGTGGGTGCTGGCGGTGTCGGTCGTGGCGGTGGGCGCGTTGAGCGTGGTCACCGGCGGCTGGTTGTTCGGCCCGGTGCCCACCCCGGTGCGGGTGCTGTTCGCGCCGGGCGCGCTGTGCCTGCTCTACCTCGAACCCCCGGTGATCGCCGTGGGGCTCGGCTTCTGCGTGCTGGGCCTGCTCGCCCAGCTGGTGTTGCGCCGCAAGGCGAAGTTCAAGGAGGAGCTCGATGCGGATTAAGGCATTGCTGGCGACCGCGGCCGCGGCGGCGCTGGTGCTCACCGGCTGCGGCGGCAAGCAGGTCCAGGAAGCACCCACCGGGCAGGCGGCGTCCTGCGAGGCCGGTGACGGCCGGCTGACCATCGCCACCGGCAACACCGGCGGCGTGTACTACGTGCTCGGCGGTGGCCTGGCGCAGGTGATCAGCCAGAACACCAAGCTGCGCGCCACGGCCGCCGAGACCGGCGCCTCGGTGCAGAACATCCAGCAGCTGGTGGCCGGAGACTACGACATCGCCTTCACCCTGGCCGACACCGCCGCCGACGCGGTCGCGGGCAAGGGTGCCTTCGACGGCCGGCAGCAGTCGATCCAGGCGCTGAGCAGGATCTACCCGAACTCCACGCACGTGGTGGTCAAGGCGGATTCGGGCATCAACAGCGTCGCGGACATGCGCGGCAAGCGGATCTCGACGGGGTCGCCGAAGTCGGGCACCGAGGTGATCGCCAACCGGCTGCTGGAGTCCGCGGGCCTGAACCCGGGCGCCGACGTCCAGGCGCAGCGGTTGGCGCTGGGCAAGTCGGTGGACGGCATGAAGTCGGGCACGATCGACGGGCTGTTCTGGTCGGGCGGGCTGCCGACGCCGGAGATCACCGATCTGACCACGACGCTGGGCGGTGCGGTGAAGTTCATCGACATCACGCCGCTGCTACCGGAGCTGAACAAGATCAGCCCGGTCTACGAGCAGGGCACCATCCCGGCGGCGACCTACGGCCTTCCGGCGGACGTGCCCACCGTCGAGGTGCCGAACCTGCTGGTGGTGCGGGACGACTTCGCGGCCAACAACGCCTGCGCGGTGACCAAGCTGCTGTTCGACCGCAAGGCGGACCTGGAGGCCGTGCACCCCTCCGCCAAGCAGATCAACCGCGATCAGGCGACCAAGAGCGACCCGGTGCCGCTGCACCCGGGCGCGAAGCAGGCCCTGGGCGGCTGAGCGCAGCGGGTGGGGGAAGCCGAGCCCAATCCTCCACCCGCGCAACTCACTTGCAGGTCGCGAGCATCTCCGTCAGCGCCTTCTTCTCGGCGTCGGTGACGGAGAGGTCGTAGCTCTTCTTCACCGTGATCCAGTCCGTGGCGTAGACGCACCACTGGCCCTGGGCGGTGGGCTTCCAGGTCGACGGGTCCTGGTCGCCCTTGCTGCGGTTGGAGCTGGAGTCCACCGCGACCAGCTGCGGCAGGCTCATGTCGTTGGCGAACTGCTGGCGCTTGGCGTCGTCCCACTTGCTGGCGCCGCTGCGCCAGGCGTTGGCCAGCGGAACCATGTGGTCGATGTCCACGCCCTTGGCCTGCGCGACCTTCTCGCCGGTGTAGAGGCTCGTCCACGAGCCTGAGGTGACCTCGCACGCCGAGTTGGCCTTGACGCTTTGGCCGTCGCGGGCCAGCACCGCTTCGCGGGTGTTGCAGTTCTTCCCGGCGTCCGGTTGCGGGATCCAGTGCTTGAACTTCTCCCGCGAGTACCCGGTCATCGAGCCGGCCGGAGCGACCGCGAGCTGCGCGAGCTGGTCGCTCGCGGGACCGGTCGCCGCGCTGACCTTCGAATCGAGCAGCCCGGATTCGAAGACGAGCCACATCGCGCCCAGCAGCACCGCCGCCACGACCGACATCCAGACAGGTTTCTTGCTAGCCGACACCCGACTCCCCCTTCTCGGCGAGGTGTTCGACCAATTCGATCATCCGGGGTGTCCAGCGATCACTCCACCACGTGGGCTCTGTGTCCCAGCTAACGATCACCCGTCAGGCCCAGCGCCGGCTGCCGCGGCACGTAGCGCGGCGTGTACCGCAGCAGCAGCCCGGCGCCGAGGAATCCGAGGAGTCCCATTCCGGCACCGGCGATCCCGACGCCGGCCAGCGCGGTGAGACCGGAGACGACCAGCGGTCCGACGGCCTGGCCGAAGTCGCCGGTGAAGCGCCAGGCGCCGAGGAACGGCGCCGGCCCGGGGTGCGGGGCGAGGTCGGCGCCGAGGGTCATCAGGATGCCGCTGCTGGTGCCGTTGGCCAGCGCGAGCAGGACCGCCACCGCCGCGAAGGTGGGCACGTCGGTGACCACGAACAGCAGCGCGTGCCCGATGGCCAGGCCGGTCATCGACGGCACCGCCGCCCACAGCCGTCCCCAGCGGTCCATGATCTGCCCGGAGGAGTAGGACAGCGCGAAGTCGACGCCGCCCGCGATGCCGATGACCAGGGCCGTGGTCGATGGCGGGAGCCCGGCTGCGACGGCCACGAGCGGCAGCATCACGTTGCGGGAGGCGCGCAGCCCGCCGAGCAACGCGGCGCAGGAGCCCATCCGCAGCAGCACGCCGCGGTGGCGGTTCATGGTGGGCAGCAGGCCGTGGTGGGCTTCGCGCCTGCCGGGATCGTCGGCGCCGGTGAGGTTGCCGGTGAACAGCAGGAGCACGAGCGTGGCAACGGCGAAGCCGACGTGGATGAGGAACACCGACCGCTTCTCGGGGCTGATCACCAGCACCAGCGAGGACACGAAGGGGCCGATGAAGTAGCCGGCGCGGAACAGCCCGCCGAGCACGCTCAGCGCCCGGGCCCGGTAGCGCAGCGGAACGCTGGTGGTGATGAACGCGTGCCTGGCCAGCGCGAACACCGCCGTGGACAGCCCGACGAGGAAGACGCCGGCGCCGAGCAGCCACGGGTTGGTGGAGAAGTAGCAGCCGAGGAGTCCGGCGATCGACACCAGCGAGGCGAGGATCATCGCGGTGCGTTCGCCGAGCCGGTGCACGAGCGCACCGCTGGGCAGGTCGCCGACGAGCTCACCGACCATGATCATGGCCGCGATCAGGCCGAGCGCGCCGAGTCCGGCGCCCTGGTCGGCGGCGACCAGCGGGATCATCGGCAGGATCGCGCCCTCGCCGGTGGCGAAGAGCAGGGTGGGGCCGAAGGCCGCGAGGGCAACGGTTCTCAGCTCGAAGGGCTGCTCTTTCTCGGTCACTCTCCGTTGACACCTCGCCGCGACATTGGCTCGACCACTTGCTCCGCGATCAGCCTTGCACGTCGGAGACCAGGCCTGGAACAACCGGAAGCCCCGAAACCCCTTCGCGCAGCGTGAAGTTCATTACGCCGGGGTGGACAAAAGGCACAGTCCTCGCCTTGACCGCCTCCAGCCGCGCCCGCACGATGAGTTGGCCCATCCCCTCAACGGCGAGGTGACGATGTCCGCACAGCCCGGCCAAGGCATGACGCTCAGCGACCAGCTCGCGCGCCACGCCCGCAAGATCCCCGACGAGATCGCGCTGCGGCACGGCGAGATCTCCCGCAGCTACGCCGAGTTCGACGACCGGGTCACGCGGCTGGCCAACGCGCTGCGCGACCGCGGGCTGGGCGCGGGCGACCGGTTCGCGGTCGCGACGCTCAACCACCTGGAGACCATCGAGGCGTTCGTGGCCGGTTCGCGCATCGGGGCGATCTGCGTGCCCGTCAACTTCCGGCTGGTGGCCGGCGAGATCGCCTACGCCCTCACCGACAGCGGAGCGAGCGCGGTGATCACCGACTCGTTCCTCGCCGAGACCGTGGCCGAGGCCCGCGAGCAGGCCCCTGGGACGCGGTTCGCGCTGGTCGTCGGCGGCGGCGACGCGGGTGCGGAGTCGGCGGACTTCGAGCGGGCGCTGGCTGCGGCCTCGTCCGAGCACGACGAGCTCGACGTGGACCTGCACTCCCCCGCGTTCATCATGTACACCTCCGGCACGACCGGACGCCCCAAGGGCGCGGTGCTGTCCCACTACAACCTGCTGATGCACACCTGCAGCCTGCTGATCCACAACGGGGTCTCCGAGGACGACAGGGTGTACCTGGTCGGGGTGCCGCTGTTCCACATCGCCGGGGTGTCGGGCCTGATGGGTCCGCTGCTGCGCGGCGGCCGGATCGTGCTGTCCTCCTCCGGGCGGTTCGATCCCCGCGAGACCGTGGAGATGCTCGCGCGGGAGCGGATCTCGGGCTGCTTCTTCGTGCCCGCCCAGTGGCAGGCGATCTGCTCGCTGCCCGACATCGCCGAGCACGACCTCTCGGCGTTGCGGCGGATCAGCTGGGGCGCGGCACCGGCGTCGACGACGCTGCTGCGGCAGATCATGGCGACGTTCCCGCAGGCGGAGCTGAGCACCGTGTTCGGGCAGACCGAGTGCAGCCCGGTGACCACGGCGCTGCGGGCCGAGGACGCGTTGCGCAAGATCGGTTCGGTGGGAACGCCGCTGCTCAACGTCGAGGTGCGCATCGTCGATGACGAGATGAACGACGTCGCCCCCGGCGAGGTCGGCGAGATCGTCTACAGGGGACCGACGGTGATGAGCGGCTACTGGAACAAGCCGGAGGAGACCGCGGAGGCCTTCCGCGGCGGCTGGTTCCACTCCGGTGACCTGGTGCGCCAGGACGCCGACGGCTACATCTACGTGGTGGACCGCAAGAAGGACATGATCATCTCGGGGGGCGAGAACATCTACTGCGCCGAGGTCGAGGAAGCGCTCTCGGGACATCCCAAGGTCGGCGAGGTGGCGCTGATCGGCGTCCCGGACCAGCGGTGGGGCGAGTCCCCGCTGGCGGTGATCGCTCCGCGCGATCCCGCCGATCCGCCGACCGACGAGGACATCGAGAGCTGGTGCCGCGCCCGTCTGGCGGGTTACAAGCGGCCCAGGCAGATCCGCGTCGTCGAGCAGCTGCCCCGCAACCCCAGCGGCAAGGTCCTCAAGACGACGCTGCGCAGCCAGTACCGCGAGCAGTCCACCCCGCAGGGAGGCGGCACCCCGTGAGCGAGAAGCCCAATCCGTTCGACCTGACCGGGCACGTTTCGCTGGTGACGGGTGGCAACTCCGGGATCGGCCTGGCGATGGCCGACGCGCTGGCGGCGGCCGGGGCGTCGGTGTGCGTCTGGGGCACCAACGCCGAGCGCAACGAGGCGGCGGCGCGGGAGCTCGAAGGGCACGGCGGGAAGGTGCTCGCCGTGCGCTGCGACGTCGGCGACGAGGAGGAGGTCGAGCAGGCGATGGCGCGGACGGTGGAGACCTTCGGGCGGCTGGACTCCTGCTTCGCCAACGCCGGGATCGGCGGCGTGGGAAGCCGTTTCGTCGACACCGAGCTCAGCGAGTTCCGGCGGGTCACGCGGGTGGACCTGGACGGGGCGTTCCTGACGCTGCGGGCGGCGGCGCGGCAGATGCTGGCGCAGGGCGAGGGCGGCAGCCTGGTGGGCACCTCCAGCCTGGCGGCCCGGCAGGGCCAGCCGCGCGGGCAGGCGTACGCGGCGAGCAAGGGCGCGTTGGTGTCGATGATCAATTCGATCGCGATCGAGCTGGCCCGCCACGGCATCCGCGCCAACGCGGTGCTGCCGGGCTGGGTGAGCACTCCGCTGGCCGATCCGATGCTCGACTCGGAGGCCTTCCACCGCAAGGTGCTGCCGAGGGTTCCGGCCGGTCGCTGGGGCGAGCCGGGCGACTTCGGTTCGCTGGCGGTGTACCTGGCCAGTCCCGCCAGCGCCTACCACACCGCCGACGCGCTCACCGTCGACGGCGGCTACGTGAACTTCTAGCCCGCGGAGCTGCTCACCCCTCCGGCGAACGACCTCCGGGATTGCACCCGATCGCGCACCTATGCAACCCGTTGCATTGCAACTCGGTGCATAGTAACTTCGACGTTCGCCGGAGTGTTTTGATTTTCAGAAGGGCAGTGAGCATCGTGCTGCGAACCAGGTTCACCGAGGAGTTCGGCGTCGAGCACCCCATCGTGCAAGGCGGCATGCAATGGGTCGGCCGCGCCGAGCTGGTGGCGGCGGTCGCCAACGCCGGCGCTCTGGGCATGATCACCGCCCTGACCCAGCCCACGCCGGAAGACCTGGTCAAGGAGATCGCGCGCTGCCGCGACCTGACCGACAAGCCCTTCGGCGTCAACCTGACGATCCTGCCCGCGATCACGCCACCGCCCTACGCGGAGTACCGGCAGGCCATCATCGAGTCCGGCGTCACGGTCGTGGAGACCGCCGGGTCCAACCCGGCCGACCAGGTCGCGGCGTTCAAGCCCGCCGGGGTGAAGGTTCTGCACAAGTGCACGAGCGTGCGGCACGCGCTCAAGGCCCAGCAGCTGGGCGTGGACGGCGTGAGCATCGACGGCTTCGAGTGCGCCGGGCACCCGGGCGAGGACGACATCCCCGGCCTGGTGCTCATCCCCCGCGCCGCCGACGAGCTCACCATCCCGATCATCGCCTCCGGGGGCTTCGCCGACGCCCGCGGCCTGGTCGCGGCGCTGGCTCTCGGCGCGGACGGGGTGAACATGGGCACCCGCTTCATGTGCACCCAGGAGTCGCCGATCCACGACGACGTCAAGAAGCGCATCACCGAGGCGGGCGAGCGCGACACCGAGCTGATCTTCCGCCCGCTGCGCAACACCGCGCGGGTGGCCAGCAACTCGGTCAGCCGAGAGGTCGTCGCCAAGCTCGACGACGGCGGTGCGTTCGAGGACGTCCGCGAGCTGGTCGCCGGCGCTCGAGGCCGCCAGGTCTACGAGCAGGGTGACACCGAACTGGGCATCTGGAGCGTCGGTATGGTCCAGGGACTGATCAACGACGTTCCGACCGTCGGGGACCTGGTCGACCGCATTGTGACCGAGGCGGGCGAGCTCATCCACAACCGGCTCGGGAAGCTCGTCGCCGGCTGAGACGGAGGCTGCCGTTGTCTCTGGAGTACGCGATCCTGGTGTCGCTGCGGGAGCGCGCGGGCTCGGGCTACGAGCTGGCGCGGCGGTTCGACAAGTCGATCGGGTACTTCTGGGCGGCGAGTCATCAGCAGATCTACCGCAGCCTCAAGCGCATGGTCGAGCTCGGCTGGGTCGACTGCGACGAGGTCGCCCAGCAGAAGCGACCGGACAAGAAGGTCTACCGGGTCAGCGATTCCGGCGCCGAGGAGCTCGCGCGCTGGATCGCCGAACCCGCCTCCACCCGCAACGACCTGACGGTCAAGCTGCGCGGCGCGTCCTTCGGCGACGTCGGGCGGCTGCGGGAGGAGTTCGCGCGGCAGCGCGACCAGCACGCCGCGCGGATCGCGATCTACCGCGAGATCGAGCGGCGCGACTTCCCCGACACCGCGAAGCTGTCCGGCCAGGCGTTGCACCAGCACCTGGTGCTCAGCGGCGGGATCCACACCGAGCAGGCGCTGCTGGAGTGGTGCGAGGAGACGATCCGAGCACTCGACGACGACCAGGATCGAGGAACATGAACGCCGCAGAACGTTTTCGCGCAGCCATCGAAGCGGGCGACTTCGACGCAGCGGTCGAGGAGTTCACCGACGACATCCGCTTCTTCAGCCCGGTGAAGTTCACGCCGTTCGAGGGCATCGACACCGTGCGCGCGCTCTTCCGGGTGCTGCAGCGGACTTTCGAGGACTTCCGCTACGTCGGCGACTTCCCCGGCGAGGGGCAGACGCCCGACGGCGAGAGCACCCGGGCCCACGTCCTGCACTTCCGCACGGTCGTCGAGGGCAAGCAGGTCGAGGGCATCGACCTCATCCACCTCGACGCGCAGGACCGGATCACCACCTTCACGGTGATGATCCGGCCCATGTCCTCGCTCCAAGCCGTCAGCGAAGCCATCCACCGAGGCCTCGTCCAAGACGGAGCAATCCCAGCCTGATCCCGAAAGCGAGTGGCTCACGTAAGGCAAGTGACGCAGTCACTTTCTCTTTACCCACCTGAGAAACCGGCACCGCCGGGGGTTCTCAGACGTTCTCTGGGGAGGACAGCCGCAGCGCCGCGTATTCGACATACTCAAGTCGCGGATCCCGGAGCCAGAGGACGTCTGAAGTTCCCCCACCCGCACCGCCCAGCAACCCAGCCAGCGGACGACCCGAACATCACCAGATTTCTTCGACCCATTCTGGGTGGTCTACGAACGGGTTCCTGTTGTGCTGGATGTCGGTGAAGATGACCTCGTTGCGGCGCTGCTCGAAGGCGTCCGGCGGGTCCTGCTCGTTCCACTGCTTGAGGACCGTGAGCTTGCCGATGTTGGGGGCGCTGCCGTTGCCGACCTGGTCGTTGACCTCGAGGTCGGCGAAGCCGTCGGTGCCCTCGTAGCGCACGGACATGTAGAAGATCATCCGCGCGACGTCGCCCTTGACGGCGTCGCGGGGTTCCCACGAGTCGTCGTCGGTGAAGTTGCCGGGGGCTTCGGCGGACTCGGTGCCGCCCATGTCGAAGTCCTTGCTGCCGCGGTCGGAGTTGACCGTGACGTCGGTGGGCCGCAGATGGTGGACGTCGGTGCCCGGCCCGGGCACGGTGTCGAAGTCACCGTGGGACTTGGCCCACACGTGCTCGCGGTTCCACTGGTCGGCGTCGCCGCCGTTGGTGTCCTTGGCCTGGGAGCGGCCGGTGTAGAGCAGGACGACGTTGCTGGTGTTGTTGGGGTCCTCGTCGGTGACCTTGAGGGCTTCCCACACGTCGTCGTAGTTCAGGGTGGTGACGCCGTTGCTGATGATGCCGTGCAGCGCGGCTTCCAGCTCGGGGCCGGTCTTGCCGATGGCGTCCTGGTAGTAGTCCTCGGCGGTGGGCTGTGCGGGCGAGGCCACCGCGACGGCGGCGGTCGGCACGGCCACCAGGACCGCTCCGCACAGCAGCGATAAGGGCTTCCAGCGGGTGATCTTCATGACTCCCTCTCCCCGTGGTCGAGTCGGGGGGAAGCGTGACACAGAAACGATCACCATTGGGTGACACAAATCTGGTGACGAGATGGCGTGAAATGGACGCTTCAGTGCCGGAAATCCGCAGCGAGCTGCGAAAAGTCAGTCCGAGGCGCGGGGCGTCCGGGGCCACCAAATGGAAACAACGGGAATCATCAGTGCCAGCAGCAGGCCCGCGAGCCCGAATCCGAGCGCGGGGTCGCTGTAGTACAGGCCGGTGAACACCGCGGGTGCGGCCGACATCCCGAGGAAGCGCCAGGCGGTGACCACCGAGATGGCCCCGCCTCCGGCGCTGCCGCCGAGCACGGTGGAGTTCACGGCGACCAGGATCAGCTGTCCGCACACCCCGGCGGCGGCCCAGGCCAGCACGACCACGGGCAGCGAGTCGACCAGCCCGATCGCGGTGATGGCGACGGCCGCCGACAGGACGCCGGTGATCAGCATGGCTCGCACGCCGAAGCGGTCGACGGCGCTGCCGGTGAGCCGGGCGCCGAGCACGCCGGCGATGCCGTAGGCGGTCAGCGCGAGGCCGCGCGTGCCAGGGCTCAGGGCGAAGGCGTCGTCGAGGCGGAAGGAGACCAGAAACGGCAGTCCGGCCGAGCACATCCAGGCGACGCCGGCGATCCCGCCGCTGAGCAGCACCACCGGTGTCCAGGCGTCGCGCAGCGCGCCGGGGGCGCGCGTGCCCGCGGGTTCGGTGTCGGGTGGCAGCGGGCTGACGGCGAGCAGCGCGGCGACGATGGCGACGCCGACGAAGGCGAGCTGCCAGGCGCTCTCAGCAGCGAGCCCGCCGACCAGCGGTGCGGTGGTCTGACCGATGGCCTGCATCGCGCCGTAGGTGCCCATCGCGCGGCCGAGCCGTTCCCGGGGCGTCCCGGCGGCGATCTTGGAGAGCAGCAGCGGTGTGGTGAAGGCGTTGGCCACGCCTTGCAGCGCGCGGGTGACCTGGAACAGCCAGAACCACGGTGCGATCGCTCCGAGCACCGCGACGACGGCGTACCCGATGTAGGCGACGCGGATGGTGCGGCTGCTCCCCCATCGTTCACCGAGGCTGCCGGACACGAGCATGACCAGGGCGAACGGCAGCAGGTAGGTGGTGGTCGTCGTGGCGGCGAGGCTCGGTGTCACGGCGAAGTCGGCGCTGAGCTCGGGCAGCATCGCGGCGACGATGCCGCCGCCGAAGGGCCCGAGGAGCCCTCCGACGTACAGCGCGATCCGGGAGTTCACCGCGCCACCTCCACACCGCGAGGATCGTTAGCCGCGCGAACGGTAACACCGGGAACGCGACCGCGAGGTCCACTGTGGCCGATATCCCGGCGGCGGGCGGTTTCAGCCCGACCTGATCGGGCCAAACGGACATCGATCACGGGCGGCTCGGACCACACCCGGCGGCGTCGTGAAGCCCGGGGTCAGACGGTGATGATGGTGACTCCGGCGAGGCAGCGGAACGGAGCCAGGTCGGTCTCGTCCGCGTTGGTGTCGGTGACCAGCGTCCACGTCGCCGGGAGGGGCGCCCAGGCGTTGAAGGGCTTGGCGCCGAGCTTGCTGCTGTCGGCGAGGATGAAGACCTCGCGGGACTGGGCGATCATCTGCTCCTTGAGGCGGGTCTGCAGCAGGCTCGCCTCGCAGATGCCGTGACGGGAGTCGAGGCCGTCGGCGCCCAGGAACGCCTTGTCCGCGGTCACCCGGGACAGCGTCAGCTCCGCCAGCGGACCGACGAAGCCCTGGCTGATGTGCCGCAGCTCGCCGGCCAGCGACACCACCTGCACCGGATCGGCGTCGACCAGCTCGGTCAACGCCATGACGCTGTTGGTGATCACCGTCAGACCGGAGCGGTCGCGCAGCCGGTGCGCCAGATTCCCGGTCGTGGTCCCGGCGTCGAGGATCAGCGTGTCGCCGATGGAGACCTGATCGGCCGCCCACGCGGCGATGCGATCCTTCTCCGCCGAGGCCAGCGCCGTGCGCTGGCCCAGCGAGGGTTCCGCGCTGGACGCCGGCATCGCACCGCCGTAGGTGCGGGCCAGCTTGCCCTGGTCGGTCAGCAGTTGCAGGTCGCGCCGGATCGTCGAAGGCGTGACCGCCAGCGACGCGGCCAGCTCCTCGACCTGCACCGCGCCCTGCTCGGTCACCAGCCGCTCTATCAACGCCCGGCGCTGCCCTGCCGAGAGGCGTCCTTCGACTTCCGCGCTCACGCCGCGATCCTCCCAGAAGCGGATCATGGTCTTCCGGCCAGTGCCGCCGCTTGGCGCAGGGCCTCCACCATGCTTCCCGCTTCAGCCGTGCCAGTGCCCGCGATGTCGAAGGCCGTCCCGTGATCCACCGAGGTCCGGATGACCGGGAGCCCCACGGTGATGTTCACCCCTGCTTCCAGGCCGAGGATCTTCACCGGCCCGTGCCCCTGGTCGTGGTACATCGCCACGACCAGGTCGAAATCACCTCGTCCGGCGCGGAAGAACACCGTGTCGGCCGGCAGCGGGCCCTGCGCGTCGATGCCGTCGGCGCGGCAGACGTCCAACGCCGGCTCGATCTTGGCCTCCTCCTCGCCGTGCCCGAACAGGCCGTTCTCCCCCGCGTGCGGGTTGATGCCGCACACCGCGATGCGGGGAGCGGCCACGCCGGAGTCGACCAGCGTGCGGTGCCCGCGCCGCACGGTGCGCTCGACCAGTCCGGGTTCGATCCGCTCGATGGCGTCGACGAGCCCGATGTGCGTGGTCACGTGGATGACCCGCACCGTCCCGGTGGACAGCATCATCGACACCTCCGGCACACCGCACAGCTCGGCGAGCAGTTCGGTGTGCCCGGGATAGCGGTGCCCGGCGGAATGCAGCGCGGCCTTGTTCAGCGGCGCGGTGCAGATCGCCTGCACCTGCCCCGCCATCGCCAGTTCGGCGGCCTCGGCGACGTAGCGGTAGGCGCCTTCACCGGCCACCGCGGAGAGCTCCCCGAAGGGCAGGTCCGCCGGGATGCCGCCGAGGTCGAGCACCTCGATGGTGTCCGGGTCCTCGGTGGCCTCGGCCGGTCCGGAGATCGGTTTGACGCGCACGTCGATCCCGCAGATCTCGGCGGCCCTGGTCAACCGGGCGGCGTCGCCGATCACCACCGGGCGGGCCAGACCCCGCAGCTCCGGATCGGCGAGCGCCCGCACGATCACCTCGGGTCCGACTCCGGCGGCGTCGCCCATGGTGACGGCGATGGCAGGCAAGGTCACGCGACGGCCCTTCCGCAGCGCACCGCGGACACCGCGCGGTGCAGGGTGTCCGGCGCGCCGAACGCGCCGGCCTTGGTGATGACGTAGCCGGGTTCCTTCTCGATGGTGCGGCCCAGCACCACACCTGGTTCCAGCTCGTTGAGCAGCCGCAACCCGCTGACCCCGCGTCTGCCGAGGACGGCGCGGGCGGTCTCGCCACCGGTGAGCACCAGCAGCCCGGCCCGTTCGGTCGCCGGTGCGCACACCTCCGCGAGCGCGGCGGTGAGCTCGCGCGACAGGCCGGCTTCCACCGGCCCTTCCACGGTGACCAGCACGTCACCGGTGCACAGCGCGTCGTGGAGCTGCTCGCCGATGCGCGCGAGCGCGCCGGGCTCGGCGTCGACGAGGGCGCGCGCCGACAGCCGCCGGGTGTGGCCGAAGCGTTCGGCCAGGTAGTCGGCTTGCTGGCGGGAGACGCGGTGGGCGCTGCCGACCACGGCCAGCACGGGCCCGTCGACCGGAGGTGGCGGTTCGATGTCGTACCCGGGACGCAGCAGTTCGGCCAGCGCGTCAGCCAGGCCTGCGGCGCCCACCCAGTGCGGCGGGGTGGGCGCGGCGGAGCCCGCGGTGGCCACGGCGCGCAGGTCGCTCTCCGACACCGCGTCGCAGATGACGACTTCGGCTTCGGTGAGCAGTTGCGCGATCCGTTCGCGCAGCTGCGCGGGCTTGCCGCGCACCGAGGCCAGGGCGACGTGGCGAACCTTCAGCCCATCCAGGGCGGAAGCGATGTCCACCGGCGCGTCGTCGGGTTCGGTGTTCCAGGAATCGGTGTGGTGCAGCGGAATTCCGTTGATGTGCACGACTCCGCCGAGCACGGTGCGGCCGGTGGCCGGCGAGGCCGGGCACAGCAACACCCCCGCTCCGGCGGCGTGCTCGACGATCGCACCGACTTCGGCGGCCACGTTGCCGCGAAGCGTGGAATCGATCTTCTTGAAAACGACGCGGCCTTGCGCGTGCCCGTCCAATGCCTCGTGCACGCGCTTGGCGGCGAGATCGGGTTCGATGTGCCTGCTGTCGGTGTCGGCCACGAACACCTCGGCGTCACCGGTGTCGTCCAACGCCAGCAGAGTGCGCATTTCGCGCAGCGCGAAGGGGACTCCGGAATCACCGGCACCGCTGAGGTCATCGGCCACGACCAGGACTCGCGATCCCATGATCACCTGCTCTTCTGCTCGCCGAAAACCCAACGAGCACCCCCCGTCGGGCTTGGTCTAACCATAGAGATCGCTGCGCGAATCACGCAATAGTCCTATCCAGCGAGTGCACAGTGCGCAACGTTGTGCGCGAAGTGGCGGACAGCGGGCGCTACTCGGCTTCGGTGACCATTCCCGCTGGTAGGTGTTCTGAGAGCAGGTCCAGGAGCCGGCCGGTGTCGACCGGTTTGGTCAGGTACTCCGTCGCACCCGCCGAGATGCTCTGCTCGCGGTCGCCCTTCATCGCCTTGGCGGTCACGGCGATGATGGTCAGATCCCGGTAGCGGGGCATCTCGCGGATCATGCGGATGGCCTCGTTGCCGTCCAGCTGCGGCATCATCACGTCCATCAGCACGATGACGATGTCGTTGTGCCTGCGCAGTTCACGGAGCGCCCCCAGCGCGTTGTCGGCGTGCACGACCAGCAGCCCGTGCTGCTCCAGCAGCACCCGCATGGCGTGCACGCTGCGCTCGTCGTCGTCGACGACCAGCACCTTCTCCGCGTTGAACTGCAGCGCGCCGCGCTGTCCGGGCTCGGCGCCGCGGTGCACGTGCGGCTGCGCGTCCCGGTTGGTCAGCTCGCTGGAGCGCAGGGGCGGATCGATGCCTTCGGCGGAGACGTCCAGGCTGCTCTCGGCCTCGGTCGGGACCCGCGGGTGCGGCGGGGTTTCGACCACGGACGTCTCGACCTCGGGTACCTCCACCGCGGGCGCCTCGACCGCCGGCGTCTCAACGGCGGGTGCTTCCTCGGCAGGTGCTTCCTCGGCTGCGTCATCGCCCGCGGGCTCCACCAACTGGGGCGGTGTGTCGACGGCGGGTTCGCTCGGCAGGAAGAGGCTGAAGGTGCTGCCCTGGCCGGGTTCGCTGCGCACCTGCAGCTCACCGCCGAGCAGCGTGGTCAGCTCGCGGCTGATCGACAGCCCCAGGCCCGTGCCGCCGTACTTGCGCACCGTGGTGCCGTCGACCTGCTGGAACGCTTCGAAGATCAGCGACAGCTTGTCGGCGGGGATGCCGATCCCGGTGTCGCGCACCGAGAACACGATGCGCTGCCGGGCCCGGCGCAGCGCCCCGCTGTTGACCTCGGTGGGCTGAGCCAGGCGGATCCGCATTTCGACGCTGCCGCGGTCGGTGAACTTCACCGCGTTGGCCAGCAGGTTGCGCACGATCTGCTCCAACCGGCTGCGGTCGGTGTGCACGCTCGACGGCAGCGCGGGCGCGACGACGACCCGGAAGTCCAGGCCCTTCTCGGCGGCGACCGGCCGGTACATCGACTCCAGGCTGCGCGCCAGCTCGCCGAGCACGACGTCCTCGGGCAGCAGGTTCATCTGGCCGGCTTCCACCTTGGACAGGTCGAGCACGTCGTTGATCAGCTGCAGCAGGTCCGATCCGGCCTGGTGCACGGTCTTGGCCAGGTCCACCTGCTGCGGGGTGAGGTTGCCGTCCATGTTGTCGGCGAGCAGCTTGGCCAGGATCAGCACGCTGTTGAGCGGTGTCCGCAGCTCGTGGGACATGTTGGCCAGGAATTCCGACTTGTAGGCCGAGGCCTGCGAGAGCTGGCGGGCGCGTTCTTCGAGCTCCTGGCGTGCCTGCTCGATCTCGATGTTCTTGAGCTCGATGTCCTTGTTCCGACTGGCCAGCAGCGCGGCCTTGTCCTCCAGCTCGATGTTGGAGCGCTGCAGCTCGTCCTGCTGGTTCTGCAGCTGCTCGGACCGGGCCTGCAACTCGCTGGCCAGGTGCTGGGACTCGCCCAGCAGCGCTTCGGTGCGCGTGTTGACCACGATGGTGTTGACCTCGACGCCGATGGACTCCTTGAGCCGGTCCAGCAGGTCCAGGTGCACCGAGCTGAACCGGTGGATCCCGGCGAGCTCGATGACGCCGAGCACCGCGCCCTCGAACAGCACCGGCACGATGGCCACGTTGGTCGGCGCGGACTCGCCCAGCCCCGAGGTGATGTGGATGTGGTCGGGTGGCGCGTCCTCCACCAGGATCGACCTGCGGTCCACGGCCGCCTGCCCCACCAGGGATTCGCCGAAGTCGAACCGCAGCGGTGGGCCCTGGCGCGGCGGCGGGCTGCCGTAGCCGGCGGTGTGCTCCAGGTAGCGGTGGCCGTCCTCGGCGGTGCGAGTCAGGAAGAACGCGCCGTGGTGAGCCGACACCAGCGGCGCGAGCTCGGACATGATCAGCTGCGCGAGCGCGTCGAGATCGTGCTGGCCCTGCATCAGCGCGGAGATCCGGGCCAGGTTGGTCTTGAGCCAGTCCTGCTCCTGGTTGGCGCGGGTCGTCTCCTTGAGGTTGCTGATCATCGCGTTGATGTTGTCCTTGAGCTCAGCGACCTCGCCGGAGGCGTCGACGGTGATCTGCCTGGTCAGATCCCCCTCGGTGACCGCGGTGGCGACCTGGGCGATGGCGCGGACCTGGGTGGTCAGGTTCCCGGCGAGCCGGTTGACGCTCTCGGTCAGCCTCCGCCACGTGCCCGAGACGTCGGCGACCTCGGCCTGGCCGCCGAGCTTGCCCTCGGTACCGACCTCGCGCGCCACGCGCGTGACCTCCGCGGCGAACGCCGAGAGCTGATCGACCATCGTGTTGATCGTGGTCTTGAGCTCCAGGATCTCGCCGCGCGCGTTGACGTCGATCTTCTTCGACAGGTCGCCGCGCGCCACGGCCGTGGTCACCTGGGCGATGCCGCGCACCTGGTTGGTCAGGTTGTCGGCCATGATGTTGACGTTGTCGGTGAGATCCTTCCAGATCCCCGCCACGCCGTACACCCGCGCCTGGCCGCCGAGCTTGCCCTCCGTGCCGACCTCGCGCGCCACGCGCGTGACCTCCGCGGCGAACGCCGAGAGCTGATCGACCATCGTGTTGATCGTGTTCTTCAGCTGCAGGATCTCGCCCTGCGCGTCGACGTCGATCTTCTGCGTCAGGTCACCGGCCGCCACCGCCGTGGCGACGTTGGCGATGTCGCGCACCTGGCTGGTGAGGTTGTCGGCCATGAAGTTCACCGAGTCCGCCGCCAGCGCCCACCCGCCTTCGACGTCCCCGTCGAGGGCGACCGGGGCGACCGGCAGCTGGCCGCGCGCCACCGACTCCCCCACCCGCTGCAACTCACCGGCCAGCCGCTGGTTGCGCTCGGCCACCTCGTTGTAGATCGCGGCCGCTTCCGCCGCGGCGCCGTCACCGGTGACCACCAGGCGGCGCCGGAAGTTGCCGTCGCGCAGCTCCCGCAGGGCGGGCAGCAACCGGGCCAGCACCTGTTCGGCGTCATCGCGGTCCGGCGGTTGTGACATCGACACCTCCCCCCGACTTCGGCGCCTCAGTGCTTGTTGCGGGAATCGCGGTCCAGCCGCAGTTCGGTGGCCAGCACCGCGGCCTCGCTGCGGTGCCGCATCGCCAGCTTGGCCAGCATCTGCGACACGTAGTTCTTGATGGTCTTCTCGGCCAGCACCATCCGCTCGGCGATCTCGCGGTTGGTCATGCCCTCGCCGATGAGCTCCAGCACTTGCCGCTCGCGGGCGGTGAGCTCCCGCAGCGGGTCGGCCTTCTCCTGCTCCTTGCGCAGCCAGTTGAGCATGGCCTCGGTCCGCTGCGGGCTCAGCAGGGACTTGCCCGCGCCGACGGTGCGCAGCGCGCTGACCAGCTCCTGGCTGACCACACCCTTGAGCACGAACCCGCTGGCGCCGGCCATGATCGCGTCCATCAGGGCTTCGTGATCGTCGAACGAGGTCAGGATCAGGCAGCGCAGCTCCGGCATCTGGGAGCGCAGCTCGCGGCACAGCTCGACGCCGTTGCCGTCGGGCAGGCGCACGTCGAGCACCGCGACCTGGGGGTTGTGCTTCGGCACCCAGGCCAGTGCTTCGGCGACGCTGCCCGCCTCTCCCACCAGTTCCAGGTCTTGCTCGGCATCCACCAGCGCGGCGATGCCGCGCCTGATCACGTCGTGGTCGTCGACCACGAACACCCTTGTGGTCATCTCACTTCCCGGCGCAGATGGTCTCCACGAAGTGCGCGAGCTGGTCCTCGGCGATGTGCTGAGCGAGATCGGCCTCGCTGATCATGCCGACCAACCGGTGGTCGGATATCACCGGAATCCGGCGGATCTTGTGCTCTTCCATCATCGTCAGCACCCGGTCGACGTCCGAACGCGCATCGATCCAGTGTGGCGCTCCCTGCGCCAACTCGCCCGCTTTGACCTGAGAGGGGTCCCGGCCCTCCGCGCAGCAGCGGAGCACGATGTCCCGATCGGTGATGATGCCGTGCAGCCGGTCGTCCAGCCCGCAGATCGGCAGCGAACCGACGTCGAGATCGCGCATCATCTGCGCGGCCTTGAAGAGGGTCTCGTTCTCGCCGATGCACTCCGCACCGGGATGCATGATGTCTCGTGCCGTGGTCATGATGCGGCCTCCTCTTCGTTGTGGGGACGCTCCCGCACTACCCGAGGCCCTTGTGCCCGAAACCCGCGTGATCGGATGCAATATCCGAAACCGCCGCCGAGCTCTCGCCGCGTCGACGCGCGGGCGCGCCGGACTCAGTACTCGTGCATCAGGCGGTCGAAAGCGGAGTTGGCCGCGGACCACTCCAGCGTGAGCACCTCCGCGGGAACCTCCGAACGCGGCTCGGCGTCCACGGTGACGACGAAGCCCCGGTCGGCGCGCCGGCGGCGCAGCTGCACCAGCCGCCCACCCGCCGACCTGCCGATGCGCTCGCCCTGGTCGTTCGACTCGATCTGCCCTGGTTGCAGGGTTGCTGTGGTGAATTCCGCCATGCCTCCATTGCACCCCACCCGGTCAAGCCCGGCAGCACCAACGCCCACCCGATCAAGGACCGGGTGGGCGTTGGTGCGGCGAGTGCCGGTTATCGCGCCGTGGTGCGGAAGCGACGCAGGCGCAGGCTGTTGCCGACGACGAACAGCGAGCTGAACGCCATCGCCGCACCCGCGATCATCGGGTTGAGCAGCCCGGCCGCGGCCAGCGGCAGCGCCGCCACGTTGTAGGCAAGCGCCCAGAACATGTTGCCCCGGATGGTCGTCAGCGTGCGCCGCGACAGCCGGATCGCGTCCACCGCGGCGCGCAGGTCACCGCGCACCAGCGTCAGGTCACCGGCCTCGATGGCGATGTCGGTGCCGGTTCCCATCGACAGGCCGAGGTCGGCCTGGGCCAGGGCCGCGGCGTCGTTGACGCCGTCGCCGACCATCGCCACCGCCTTGCCCTCGTCCTGCAGGCGCTTGACGACCTCGACCTTGTCGGCGGGCAGGACCTCGGCGATGACCTCCTCGATGCCGACCTGCTCGGCGACCGCGGCGGCCACCGCCGCGTTGTCGCCGGTGAGCAGGACCGGGGTCAGGCCGAGCTCGCGCAGCTGCGAGATCGCTTGCTGCGACGTCGGTTTCACCGTGTCGGCCACGGCGAGAACCGCGCGCACCGCGCCGTCCCAGGCCACCACGATCGCGGTCTTGCCCTCGGACTCGGCCGCGGCCTTGGACTCCGCGAGCGGTCCGTCGAGCTGCAGACCCCACTGCTCCAGCAGCGCCGCGCGGCCGGCCAGCACCGCGCGTCCCTCGACGACACCCCGGACGCCGAGCCCTTCCAGGTTCGCGAACTCCACGACCTCCGGGAGCTCACCGACCTCGTGGCGCGCGCCGGTGGTGATGGCGCGGGCGATGGGGTGCTCGGAGGCGTTCTCCACGGCTCCGGCCACCCGCAGCGCCTCGGCGCGGCCGGTGCCCTCGGCGGTGCGCACGTCGAGCAGCTGCATCTTCCCGGTGGTCACGGTGCCGGTCTTGTCCAGCACGACCGTGTCGATGCGCCGGGTGGACTCCAGGACCTCCGGGCCCTTGATGAGCACCCCCAGCTGCGCGCCGCGGCCGGTCCCGACCAGCAGCGCGGTCGGCGTGGCCAAGCCCATCGCGCACGGGCAGGCGATGATCAGCACGGCCACCGCGGCGGTGAACGCCGCCGTCACCGGCTGCCCGGCCACCAGCCAGCCCAGCAGGGTCAGCAGCGCCAGGCCGATCACGATCGGCACGAAGACCGCCGACACGCGGTCGGCGAGCCGCTGGATCTGCGCCTTGCCGGTCTGAGCCTCCTCGACCATCCGCGCCATCTGCGACAGCTGGGTGTCGGACCCGATCTGGGTGGCGCGCACGACCAGCCGACCACCGACGTTGACGGTCGCGCCCACGACCGCGTCCCCCGGGCCGACCTCGACCGGAACGGATTCACCGGTGAGCATCGAGGCGTCGACGGCCGAACCGCCCTCCTCCACCACGCCATCGGTGGCGATCTTCTCGCCGGGGCGGACCACGAAGCGATCACCGACGGCCAACTGCGCCGTGGGCACCCGGACCTCATCGCCGTCCCGCAGCACGGCCACGTCCTTGGCGCCCAGCTCCAGCAGCGCCCGCAGCGCGGCCCCGGCGCGCCGCTTGGCGCGCGCCTCGAAGTAGCGCCCGGCCAGCACGAACGTGGTGACCGCTGCGGCGACCTCCAGGTAGATCGAGCTCGTCGCATCGCCGCGTTCGATGGTCAGCGCGAACGGGTGGGTCATGCCCGGCATGCCCGCGTGCCCGAACAGCAGCGCGTAGAGCGACCAGAGGAACGCCGCGAGCGTGCCCATCGACACCAGGGTGTCCATGGTCGCCGCGCCGTGCCGCAGGTTCAGCCACGCCGCGCGGTGCAGCGGCCAGCCGCCCCAGACCACCACCGGCGCGGCCAGCACCAGCGAGATCCACTGCCAGTAGGTGAACTGCCACGCAGGCACCATCGCCAGCGCCACGACCGGCACCGACAGGGCCAGCGAACCGAGCAGCCGCTGCCGCAGCGCGTCGGCCGGCTCCTCCTGCTCGGGCTCGGCGGTGGGCAGCGCGGCACCGTAACCGGCCGCTTCCACGACCTCGACCAACCGCTGCGGGTCGAGCCCCTCGGGCGCGCTGACCTGCGCCTTCTCCGTGGCGTAGTTGACGCTGGCGGCGACGCCGTCGAGCTTGTTGAGCTTGCGCTCGATCCGGTTGGCGCACGAAGCGCAGGTCATACCGGTGATCGCCAGCTCGACGGTCCGGTCTGCGGAGTGCTCTACCGTGGTCATGCCCGTTCCCTTCGCGCCGTCCGGTCCGTCATGAGGCCAGCTCGTAGCCGGCCTCTTCGACGGCCGCGCGCACCGCGGCCTCCTGCGCGCTGCCGACGACGGTGACCGCGCCGCTGGGCAGGTCGACCTTCACGTCGGTCACACCGTCGATGGCGCCGACCTCCTCGGTCACCGAAGCCACGCAGTGCTGGCAGGTCATTCCGGTCACGTGGTAGGTCGTCTCGCTCATCGGTCCATCCCTCTCGGTTCGCGGGTCGCACGTCGACGCCTCGCGCCGACACCCTCGAATCTATACCCCCTGGGGGTACCTCTTCAAGCGAGGTCCGATGTCAGTTGAGAATACCCCTCCGGGGTAGGCCCACCTGGGGTGGAGCTGGGTGTCGAAGAGACCCGGCTCCACCGGTGGACTCAGGCGGTGACGATCTGGTCGCCCTCCACCCTGACCGGGATCGAGGCCAGCGGGCGATCGGCCGGACCCTTCTTCACCGAGCCCGACAGGGCGTCGAAGACCGAACCGTGGCAAGGGCACTTCAGCTCCGCGCCCTCGGGCTTGACCGGGCAACCCTTGTGCGTGCAGGCGGCGTCGAAGGCCACCACCGCGGAGTCGTCCGGCCTGGCCACTATGGCCTGCCTGCCGTCGGGCGCCTGCACCGGGACCGCACCCCCGACCGGCACCGCGGCCAACGGGGTCAGCGACCGACCCGACGGCGCGGGCGGCTGGTCCGGAGCGGGCTGCTGCGGTGCGGGCTCGGCACCGCAGGCGGACAGGGCGGCGACACCGGCGACGGCGCCACCGGCGGCGAGAACGGAACGGCGGGAGCGTGTGTCATCAGTCATGCGCTCGAACACGAGAGACCGGCGGGATCGGTTCAATTTCCTTCGACGTTGAACCGAACGCACCGACTCCGCGTGTTCACTCGCGTACACGGATGTTCCGGCAGCTCTAGGAGCGCGGCGATGGTCGGTTGGATACTGCGAGCACTGGTGGCGCTGGGCCTGCTCGGCTCGGCGTGGGTGCACTGGGTGGTGTGGCAGGACTGGGCCAAGGACATGGCCGTCGTCGGCCCGTCCTTCCTGGTCAACGTCGTGGCAGGGGTGGTGATCGCGATCGCCGTGCTCCTCTGGCGCTCACCGCTTCCCGCGATCGCCGCCATCGCCTTCGGCCTGGCCACCCTCGCCGCCTACGCCCTGTCGCTGACCGTCGGGTTCTTCGGCGTGCAGGAGCAGTTCGCCACCAGCGAGGAGGTCTGGGGCGTGATCACCGAACTCGGCTGCGTGGTGTTCGGCACCGCGCTGCTGCTCACCCGCGACCGCACCCGGGCCGCGGTGTGACCGACGGTGCCGAGGCGCAGCTGATGCGCGTGCTGCACGACCAGCACGCGGCTGCGCTGCGGTCCTACGCGCTGGAGCTCACCAACGGCGACCGGGCCCACGCCGAGGACGTCGTGCAGGAGACCCTGCTGCGCGCCTGGCGCCACCCGAAGGTCCTCGACCAGTCCGAACGCTCCGCCCGCTCGTGGCTGCTGACCGTGGCCCGGCGGATCGCCATAGACGAGTGGCGCTCCGGCACCTCGCGCGCGGAGGTCATGACCGACGCTCCCCCGGAGCAGATCAACGACGACGACACCGAGCGCGCCGTGCAGGGCTGGCTGGTCGCCGACGCGATCGCCGAGCTCAGCACCCGCCACCGCGAGGTCCTGGCGCTGTGCTTCTACCAGGGCATGTCCGTGGCCGACGCCGCCGCACGCCTCGGCGTCCCGGAGGGGACGATCAAGTCCCGCACGCACTACGCGTTGCGCGCGCTGCGCCTGGCGCTGGAGGAGAGAGGGGTGACGCGGTCTGCCGGCGACAAGACCCGCAGGGCGATCCGTTCGCCCACTTCGACGCCGCCTACCTGCTCGGCGCTTTGTCCCCGGAGGACTGGGCCGCGTTCGAGCGGCACCTCGGCCACTGCGAGACCTGCGCGGCCGCCGTCAGCGAGCTCGCCGACCTGCCCGGACTCCTCGCGCGTGCCGACCCGGCTCCGGTCGACGCCGGGACCGAACCCGCAGATCCACTGCCCAAGCTGCTCGCCGAGGTCCGCCGGAGCAGGACGCGGCGCCTGGCCGGGACGGTCTCGGCAGCCGCGGTGGCGGTGGCCGCGTGCGCGGCTCTGGTGCTGTCCACCGAGCTCGCCGAGACCCGGCCGGGCACCGAGATGACCGCGCTGGGCGCCTACCCGGTCGCGGCCAGCGTCAACCTCCGCGACCTGCCCTCGGGGACCCGGGTCGACGTCGACTGCGAGTACGAGGGCGGGCGCGGCGGCGACTACGTGCTGGTCGTGGTGCGCCGGGACGGCACCAGCGAGGTGCTGGCGCGGTGGTTCGCGATGCCCGACAACAACGCCGTGCTCAAGGTGACGACACCGGTGCGCCGCAGCGACATCCGGTCGCTGGAGCTGCGCACGCCCAACGGTCCGGCGATGCTGACGCTGCCCGTCACGCGGTGACGCGGTGGTCCTCGGCCAACGCCTTGGCGCGGGTCAGCAGCTCCTCCGGCAACGCCGCGGGGTCGAGCCCGTAGCGCTGGTCGTAGGCGGCGATGACCGAGCCCTCGAAGCCCTCCAGCGAACCGCCGGGGGCCTCATCGGCGAGGGAACCGACCGAGTCGTCGTCGAAGGGCAGGTCCAGGGCGCGGTAGATCTCGGTGAGCAGCGGTCGCAGCACGTCCGCGTCATCGAGGATCGCCACCGCGCTGAACAGCCACGCGCCGCGCACCATCCGCTGCGCCGTGCCGACGAGCTTCACCTGCCCCCGGGCGTTGACGCTGTGCGCGCCGGGGCAGTACTCCCCCGGCACCGCCCCGACCTGCGCGTCGATGCCGTGCTGGGCGAGGACCTCGGACCACAGCTCGGCGTAGCCGACGAACCGCTCCTCCAAGCCCGCCAGCCGTCCCGGATCGGGCCCGGCGTGGTCGACGACGAGTGAGTTCTCGGTGTAGGCGACGGCCCGTCCCCCGGGCGCCCGCAGCACCGGCGTGAACCCGGCCTCGCGCGCGGCGGCGACGGCGTCGGGGAACCCCGGCAGCAGGCTGTCCCGGCGGCCGAAGGCCACCACCCGCGCCTCGGGCCGGTAGACCCGCAGCGCCGCTCCGCTCTCGCCGGCGCTGATCCGCCGCAGCATCGCGTGCGCCGTGGCCACCTCCAGCGCTTGATCCCCACCTACGCCCAACGCCCCGCGCAACAACTCCACGGGCGACAGTCTACGCAGCGCACGACTCCGCGATCGCAGCGGAAACCGGGCGGCCGACCTCCGCTGGACGCGGGGGAACCATCAGTCCAGCAGCGGGGTTCCGTTGAACACCGCGAGCTCCTCGCGGTAGAACTCCAGGCCGATCCCGTTGGGGTCCCGGATGTAGAGGCTGTCGTCGATGCCCCGGTCCGGGCCGACGTAGCTGATGCCGGCCTCGTCGAGCCGCTCGCGGGCGGCGGCGAAGTTCTCGGCGTCGGTGGACAGGGCGATGTGCTGCACCGCGCCGATCGTCTCCTCGAACGGCGGGTGGTCGTGTCCTGGGAAGTCGAAGAACCCCAGCAGGTTGCGGTTCCCGACGTCGAAGAAGAAGTGGCTGGAACCCGCGTAGTCGCGGTTCTCCACCAGCTCCACCAGCGGGAAGCCCAGCAGCTCCTGGTAGAAGCGGATGGTCTCCTCGACGTCCTTGCAGATCAGAGCGACGTGGTGGAAGCCCTTGACGGTCGGCGCCGGGCGCTTCCCGCTGGGCATCAGGTACTGGTCGCGAAGCTCGTCCCGACGGGTCCGGATGGCCTCCAGCTCGGCCCCTTGCGGCTGCGGCATGGTCAAACTCCTTTCGCTTTCAACCAATCTTAGGTCAACCCGGCGACCACGCGATCAACCGAACTCCGGCGAGCCGCCCGTCACGACGCGCTGACCTGCGCTCGCACGTGTCAGGCTGAACCCGTGAACGAAGGCCGGCTGGCGACCTACCGGCGGATGCGCGACTTCGAGCGCACCGCCGAGCCCCGCGGCGACGGCACCACCGGGACCGGCGACCGCTTCGTCGTGCAACGCCACCGCGCCCGCCGCAGGCACTACGACCTGCGCCTGGAGTTCGACGGTGCGCTCCTGAGCTGGGCGGTGCCCAAGGGGCCGACGCTGGACCCGGCGGTGCGGCGGATGGCCGTGCAGGTCGAGGATCACCCGCTCGAGTACGCCGACTTCGAGGGCACCATCCCGGCTGGTGAGTACGGCGGCGGCGACGTGATCGTCTGGGACCGCGGCACCTGGACGCCGGGCGAGGACGACCCGGCCGCCGCCCTCGAAGCCGGCACCCTGCACTTCGAGCTGCACGGGGAGAAGCTGCGCGGGCGGTTCGTCCTGGTCCGGCGCGGCGAGAAGCAGTGGCTGCTGCTGCACAAGCGCGACGAGCACGCCGAGGACGGCTGGGACCCTGAGCAGCACCCGCGGTCGGTCAAGAGCGGCCGCACCAACGAGGAGGTCGCCGCCGACCCTGAGGCCATGTGGCGCGGGGACCTGCCCGCCGACCAGGCCGAGATCCGGCTGCGCCCGAGCTGGGAACCGCCGAGCGATTCCGAGCTCGCCGAGCTGGAAGGGCTCAAGCCCAAGGGCACCTGGAACCTGCAGGGCCACCGAATCTCCCTGACCAACCTCGACAAGGTCCTCTTCCCGGGCCGCGACGGCGAGGAGCCGATCACCAAGCGCGAGCTGGTCGCCTACCACGCGCGGATCGCGCCGGTGATGCTTCCGTACCTGGCGGGCCGGGCGCTCAACAGCCACCGCTTCCCCAACGGCGTGGACTCCCCCGGCTTCTGGCACAAGCAGGCGCCCAGCCACGCCCCGGACTGGCTGTCGACCTGGGAGTACCCGGGCGCCGACGCCGACGACGTGCAGCGCTACATCGTCCCGGACAGCCCCGCCGCGCTCGCCTGGCTGGCCAACTACGCCGCGCTCGAACTGCACCCGTGGACCTCGCCGACCAGCGACGTGGAACATCCGAGCTGGGCGCTGTTCGACATCGACCCCGGCGAGCGGACGAGCTTCGACGAGGTGCTGACGCTGGCGAGGCTGCACCGGACGGCGATGGATCACCTGGGCGTCGTCGCGAAACCGAAGGTGACCGGCCAGCGCGGCATCCAGATCTGGGTCCCGATCGAGCCGC
Organism: Saccharopolyspora terrae; assembly: GCF_004348435.1. Lineage (NCBI taxonomy): Bacteria > Bacillati > Actinomycetota > Actinomycetes > Pseudonocardiales > Pseudonocardiaceae > Saccharopolyspora > Saccharopolyspora terrae. The sequence goes on from NZ_SMKS01000049.1 coordinate 44,575, forward strand.
GCTACACCTACGCCGAGACCCGTGCGTGGGTGGAGAAGGTGTCGCGCGCGGTCGGCAACACCGTCCCGGAACTCGTCAGCTGGGCGTGGACGAAGACCGAGCGGCGCGGCCTGGCGCGGCTGGACTACACGCAGAACGTCCTCAACAAGACGCTGGTCGCCCCCTACAGCGCCCGCCCCCGTCCCGGCGCCCCGGTCTCGGTCCCCTTGGAATGGGACGAGCTCGACGACCCCGACCTCACCCCGGACCGCTGGACCATCCGCACGGTCCTCGACCGCGTCGCCACCACCGGCGATCCCTTCGCCGACCTCCTCAACCACCCCCAACCCCTCCCCC